>NZ_JBRFPI010000151.1:0-9891 GCF_053579595.1 Cellvibrio sp. | reverse complement strand
GATCAGGCACATCAGTAAAATGTAAAATTCGCGCGCGAAATGCACTTACATCAGAAGCAGTCATAACCAGCCTTAACACAAGAAAAAACGAAAGCGAAAATCAAAAACTCAATTCACCACCAAAAATTAACTGCCGCGATAGGTTGAATAACCATAGGCATTCAGTAACAGCGGTACGTGATAGTGCTCTTGCACATTGACCACCTGAAAACTGATTTGAATTTCCGGATAAAAACTGTTTTTCCCCTGCTGCAGGTACCAATCGCCGATGGCGAAATACAACAGATAGGACCCAGCCTGTAATGTGAAATCATTTTCCCACTGCATGATGCGGCCATCAGCATCGGTTGTGGCGCTGGCAATGGGCAGGTTGGTGTCCAGACGATGCAAAGTGACCCGCACATCGGCGGCGGGCTTGCCGGCGTCCAAATTTAAAATGTGGGTGGTGATAGCTGCTTTTTTCATAGCCTGTTTTCCGTAAATCATTCAATAAGTATCTATTAATTTGGCGAGGCGCAGACGGGTAATTTCACCCTGCTCGCGCGCACCATTTTGCAATTCCACTTCACGCGGGTTATCAATTCTGTCCTGAAGTAACCGCAACATTTCTTCTGCCGATTTTCCGCTGGCGCAAACAATAAAAATAAAACCGTTTTTTGCTTCATATTCCTTATTGAGCTGATACAGCCCCTGAATAACCGCTTCACTCGCCTGCAATACCTGCCCCTGCTCTTGCGTGGCACGCCCAGCATAACGGGAGCGAAGTAAACCGATATCGCCAATGCGCGCATGGCCGGAAAAAGCCTCAAGAATTTCCTTTTCCTCCACACCCGTCCAAAAACAATTGGCAGTAGTCAATAGTTTTTCCAAATTAGCAAAGGGGCGCCGTTCAGCCACATGTTTTGCCCAGGATTGGCAATGGCAACAACCGTAGAGCGCCGCCATAGCGTCTTCTTTTGGTAAGGCGTTAAATTCAGTTAGCGTCATCATTCAATCCTTTTAAAAATCGCACTCTATTCACACAAGATTCCCGTTGTCTTTTGCACTTGCATAATCGTTTTAATGTCGCGCCATGAAGTTGAGTGCCCTGACTGCACTGGCACACGCTGGTAATACAAGCTTTGCAATTGCGCCGCTATGGATACCGCCACTTCCATCGGCATTTTTCCTTTTACTTCAGGCAGACCAATCGGGCTGTAGATTTTTTCGATTGCTTGGGCTGCAAATCCGGCATCCACCAAACGTTTGCGAAAACGCAGCGCTTTGGTCTGCGAACCAATCATGCCTGCGTAGGCCCAGCGCTGATCGGATAACAATGTTTTGCACAGTGCATAATCCAAGGCGTGATCGTGGGTAAAAATAATTACCCAGGCATCATCCGGTAAGTGCGCAATTGCTTCGGTGGGATCGGCATAAAATTCGTAGCGGCAATTCGCTGGCAAACTATTGGTCATTAATTCCGGGCGATTATCGATAACCCGAACCTGGCACGGCAGCCCCGCAAGAATAGTCACCAGCGATTGGCATACATGCCCGGCACCAAAAAGTGCGATCTGCCAACTGCAGGCCGCAAAGGCTTCAAGCATTACCGTCACATTGCCACCACAACATTGCGCCGCTTCTGCCGCGAGTGGAATAGGTTTTAATATCTGGCAGGTTTTATTTTGCGTCAGCAGTTCACGCGCCTGTTGCACCAATAAAAACTCCAGCTGGCCGCCGCCGATGGTGTCATAAGTAGCATCGGTGGTGATCACCATTTTGCTGCCGCCATCGCGCGGTGTTGAACCCTGAGTGTTAATAATGGTGGCGATCACATAACCGTTGCCACGTTGTTGGCAGTGTTGGATTGCCGATGACCAGTTGAGGATTGCCATTAGATTGCACCTCTTGTTACTGACGTTTTTGATTCGCCACCTTGATTAAACGCAACACAGTCTTGCAGTGCCCAATAAATCCGCTCGGGTGTTGCGGGTGTATCCAGACGCGGGCTGAATTGATAATTAGTCGTACTGCTGCAGGCATCGCGCAGCGCCGCCCACACCGAGATCGCCAACATCAACGGCGGTTCACCCACCGCTTTGGATAAATGAATGGTGTTTTCCAAGTTCGGCTCATCAAATAATTCCACATTAAAAATGTCCGGCACGTCAAACGCCGTAGGAATTTTATAATTTGCAGGGCTATTGGAAATAATGCGGCCTTTTTCATCCCACAATAATTCTTCTGTGGTCAGCCAACCCATACCCTGGATAAAACCACCTTCAATCTGGCCTATATCAATCGCCGGATTTAATGATTTACCTACGTCATGCAAAATATCCACACGTTCAACTTTATATTCACCCGTCAAACAATCGAGCGTCACTTCAGACACTGCTGCACCATTGGCGAAATATAAAAACGGCTGACCTTTGGCGGTGGCGCGGTCATAGAAAATTTTGGGTGTGCGATAGTGCCCCGTTGCCGACAGCGCAACGCGATTGAGATAGGCGAGCTTGATAAATGCAGGAAAAGCCAACTCCTGTTCACCGAGCACAACCACATCATTGTTAAATTGGATTTGTTCCGCCGTGATTTGAAAATGCTCACACGCAAACGCCATTAAATCGGCTTTGATTTTGTCGCAGGCATCTTTGGCCGCCATCCCATTTAAATCAGTACCCGATGACGCCGCTGTGGGTGAAGTGTTGGGCACTTTATCCGTACGTGTCGATGACACCATGACGCGATGCACACTTACACCAAACGCACTGGCAACAATTTGCTGGATTTTGGTATAGAGTCCCTGCCCCATTTCCGTACCGCCGTGGTTAATCAGCAAACTGCCGTCGGTATAAATTTGCAATAGCGCACCGGCTTGGTTGAGATGCTTGGCAGTAAAGGAAATACCAAACTTCACCGGTGTTAAGGCAATGCCTTTTTTCAGTGTACGATGAGTGTTATTAAATTCGGTAATGGCGATGCGGCGAGCGCGATAGTCAGAACTTTTTTCCAAGCGCTCAATTAATACCGGCAATACATGTTGCTCGATTTTTTGTCCGTAAGGCGTTTCATCCGCACCCGGTTGGTAGAGGTTGGCTTTGCGTACATCAAGCGGGTCCTTGCCAAGTTTGCGCGCTATATCTTCCAACAGGGTTTCAATTGCCATCATGCCTTTTGGGCCGCCAAATCCGCGAAAGGCGGTGTTGGAAACAGTGTGGGTTTTGCAGCGCAAACCGAGAATGCGCGCGTTATTTAAAAAGTAGGCATTGTCTGCATGGAACATGGCGCGATCAACAATACCTTCCGACAAATCCGGTGAGAACCCGCACTTGCCAGCGAGCAACATATCGACGCCGAGTAATTTCCCCTCGCTATTGAAACCCGCGCGCCAGCGATTTAAAAAGTCGTGGCGTTTACCGGTTTGGATCATGTCATCGCGGCGCGGCATGCGGTAGCGCACCGGGCGGCGATTGCGCAGCGCAAATAATGCAGCGATACATGCAAGCGGCGCCGCCTGGCTCTCTTTGCCACCAAATCCCCCGCCCATGCGGCGAACTTCAGCGACCACCAAATGAAATGGAATCGCCAACACTTCAGCAACTAATTTTTGCAGTTCTGTGGGATGTTGTGACGAACTCACCACATGAATACCACCATCTTCAGTCAAGCGCGCTTCACTAATTTGGCCTTCGAGATAAAAATGCTCTTGCCCGCGCACATATATTTCGCCGCTTAATTGATGTGCAGCAGATTCAATATGCACATCCGGGTCACCGAGCAGTAATTGGTGCTGAGGCAATACAAAACTTTGTGCGGCGAGTGAATCTTCTACCGTTAATTGTGCAGGCAACTCTTCGTAATCAATTTTTGCCAGGAGTGCGGCGCGCTGCGCTGCTGCAAAACTCGTGGCAGCAACTGCAAAAATTGGCTGGCCGATAAATTCCACCAAATCACCTGCGAGCAGTGGATCACCGGAATACACAGGTGCGACATCAATTTTTCCGGGGATATCACTTTGCACAATCACATCGATCACACCGGGCGCAGATTTAACGGCAGACAAATCCAGCGCACGAATACGCGCATGGGGTTTACTGGATTGGCCGGTGGCAACAAATAAAGTGCCTGGTATAAGCGGTAAATCATCCACATATTCCGCCGCACCTTGTACATGTTTGTGTGCGGATTCGTGCGCGATGGAATGACCAACACCACCGGCAGCATTGCTCTTATTAGTTGCGGGCGACAATTCCGAATTAACAACAATTCTACGCATGGTTAAACAGCCTCTCTTCAATCGATTTACCCGAGGCTTCAGCCGCAAATTCGTAACAAGCTTTTTTGAGCAGATTGCAGGCCATGGCCATGCGGTAAGCAGCGCTGGCACGCACATCACTCAGCGGTGAGAATTCGCTGCGCAACAAATCACAGGCTTGCGCAAGAATCTCTTCATCGACATCGCCAGCAACATACCAGCTAGTGTTACTCAAAAATTGTTCGGTAATGCTGGCACGCTTGGGAATCGCCGCCATGCCACCAAAGGCAATTTTAAATTTGTTAGACGTTTGTCCACTCCAACAAAATGCACCCATCACTGCCGAAATATCGTCTTCATAGCGCTTGGTGATTTTGAATAATTTCAGTGGCTGCGAAAGTTGCGCGCGTGCAATGCGAATACGCGGAAGATATTCGCCCTCAACTAAAGTTGTTTTTTTGTAGTCGCGATAAAAATTCGTCAGCAATTCACGGCGGGCATTACCAGCGCTATCAACTATTTCCAGCTCGGCATCCATCACCAATAGATAAGGCGGAGCATCGGCAATCGGCGAGGCGTTACAAATATTTCCGCCGAGAGTCCCGCGATTGCGAATTTGGCGCGACCCCAAACGTGCGAGCAATGCAACAAATTCTGGCGAGTGATCAACCAGCGCTTTTTCCATTGCGCTGTAATTCGCCGCCGCCCCTAAAACAATCTCATCATTATTGATCTGGACTGCACAAAGACTTTCAATGCGGTTAAGGTCAATCAGTTGCGGAAGTGATTTGTATTGCTGGGTAACTTCCAGCATCAAATCGGTTCCACCGGCAACAAGGCGCGCCTGCGGATATTCAACCAGCAAATGCTGTAGTGCCGCTTCGGTATGTGGCTGCCAATAATCGCTGGCGCCATCGGACAAGTTTCTGCTGCAAGTCTTGGCAGGCTCGCCATTCATGCCCGCTAAAGGTGCATGGGGCACCCAATTTTGCACAAAACTGGCCACTTGGGCAGGTTTTTTAAGGACGGACAGGCCGGCATCGATAATCGGGCGATAACCCGTACAGCGACACAAATTGCCCGAGATTGCATCAATCACCGCTGCACGTTGCACCGCAATATCAGCCTCGGCCAAATCCGCGCCGCCCGCCAATTGCAGTCCCGCGAGCGACACAACAAAACCGGGCGTACAAAAACCGCACTGGGAACCGTGGCATTCCACCATCGCCGTCTGCACAGGATGCATTTCTTGCGGCGCTGCAGCCAAACCTTCTACCGTCACAATATGGCAATCCTGCAGGCTGCCGAGTGGGCAGATACAGGCGTTGACCGCGCTGTAAGCCATAGTATTTGCGCTCTGGCGGCCAACCAATACCGTGCAGGCGCCGCAATCACCCGAGGCGCAGCCCTCTTTGGTGCCCATCAAATTTTGCTGGCTACGAAGATACTGCAACAGCGTCAGATCTGCCGCTGCCTCCGCCAACTCAACTGGAACATTGTTCACCACCAACCGCACAGACTTTCCTCCAACAAATTGCCCCATGATGCAAGACGCAAAACCTTTAAATGGTTATAGCCGATTTCAGCTACACCGTTTGTTCTGCCTCTTCTCTGTATCCTCTCGCCATCACACAAAGCAAAAGTCTGGCCAGATAGACAATTTTTTATGAGTTTTTTGCCAAGGCAGGTATTTCACCGGCGCTGGCATGCAATTTGCTCAAACCAGTCTATCTTTTTGTCCAGATAGTCAGGTTTATGAGCGAGTTGGTTTATGTCTGAAAAAAAGGCCATGCGCCTTGAATTGCTTTCCCTCACCAAAGCCTATCCGGGCTGCATCGCGAATGACGCGGTGAGCCTGCAAGTAGCGCCAGGGGAAATTCATGCGCTGCTGGGGGAAAACGGCGCGGGTAAAAGTACGCTGATGAAAATGATCTACGGTGTAGTAAAACCCGATTCCGGGCAAATGACCTGGAATGATCGCGAGGTCAACATCACCGGCCCGGCTCACGCTCGCCAACTCGGCATGGGCATGGTGTTCCAGCACTTCTCGTTATTTGAAACATTAACAGTGACCGAAAATATCGCGCTCTATTTAACGCCTGCAGAATACGGCACGCTCGATTTACTGCGCGCACGCATTCTTGCGGTGGGCGATGAATACGGCCTCGCGATAAATCCTGACCGCCTCGTACACAGCCTGTCGGTCGGTGAACAGCAGCGCGTAGAAATTATTCGCTGCCTGTTGCAAGACATCCAACTTTTAATTCTCGATGAGCCCACCGCCGTACTCACTCCCCCCGAGGTAGCGCAGCTGATCGAGGTATTAAAAAAACTCGCGCACAAAGGGTGCAGCATTTTATTTATCTCGCACAAATTGCACGAAGTGAATGCACTCTGCGATAAGGCCACCATACTGCGCGGCGGCAAGGTGACGGGCACCTGTATTCCCCGCGACACCAGCCCTGGCGAAATGGCGCGCTTGATGCTCGGCGATGAATTGGAATTACAAGACACCATGCCCGCTGGCAACGCCGGTGAATGCCTGCTCGCACTCGATAAGATTGAAGTAAAACCGCGCGATGCCTTTGCTATTCACTTGCAGGATATTGAATTGCAATTACATGCGGGCGAAATTCTCGGCCTCGCTGGGGTTGCCGGTAACGGGCAAGATGAATTGGTGGATTTAATTAATGGCGAGCTGGGCAGCGATAGCGGCAGTTTAATTTTTCACGGAAAAGATATTGGCAATACCAGTGTGCAGGAGCGGCGCAATATGGGGCTAGGTGTTGTCCCCGCTGACCGTATCGGGCGCGGCGCTCTCGGCAATATGAGTCTGACCGAAAATAATTTGTTAACCAGTTATATCAACCAAACCGGAAAATTCGGCTGGCTGAATTGGCCCGCAATAAAAGCGCGCGCTGCCGAGATCATCTCAACTTACAAAGTCAAAGCAACAAGCGCCGAGGCCAGCGCCAAAAGTCTCTCCGGTGGTAACTTGCAAAAATTTATTATCGGCCGCGAGAATTTGCACAATCCAAAGGTGTTAGTCTGTTTTCATCCCACTTGGGGGGTTGATGTAGGCGCGGCCAATTTAATCCATCAGGAGCTGATTAAACTGCGCGACAAAGGCACAGCGATTTTGGTGATCAGCGAAGATCTCGACGAACTCTATTTATTGGCTGATCGGCTCGGCGCATTGTGCGGCGGACGCTTATCACCGCTCGCACCCAAGGCTCAGGTTCCGCTCGCACAACTCGGCCAATGGATGACCGGTAATTTTGGCAATCCCTCTATAGGCACAACAGCAGCGGAGGTTGCCCATGCGAATTGAAAAACGCCTGCAAGATTCGCAACTGATGGTGTATTTATCGCCACTGCTCGCGCTCTTATTAACACTCATCTCCGGCGCATTATTATTTGCATTACTCGGCCGCCCACCGCTCGGTAGCCTGTACACGTTTTTTATCGCGCCGATTAGCGATCTCTACGGGCTTTCTGAACTCGCGGTAAAAGTCACACCGCTATTACTCTGCGCGATTGGTTTAACGCTCTGCTTCAAAGCAAAAATTTGGAACATAGGCGCGGAAGGCCAATTTGTTTTTGGTGCACTAATTGGTGGAGCGGTGACATTACAACTGGCAGAGAGCGAAGGCTTTTGGGTACTGCCGGTGATTATCGCCAGCGGTGCACTCGCCGGTATGGCTTGGGCGGCAATTGCGGCGCTTCTACTGACACGATTCAACGCCAATGAAATTCTCACCACGATTATGCTCAATTATATCGCGGTAAATTTATTGCTCTGGGCAGTGCACGGCCCACTCAAAGATCCAGACGGACTTAATTTTCCCGAGTCGGCGCTGTTTGCGAGCCAGACATTATTGCCGGTGTTATTTGAGGATTATCGCGTAAGCATCGCCATTTTTATTGCTCTGTTTATGTTGGTGGTGATTTGGGTTGTGCTCACGCGCACGCTACTCGGCTTTCAATTGCGCGTAATGGGCGAGAACCACAACGCTGCACGTTTTGCCGGTTTTAAAAGCAAAAGCCTGATCTGGTTATTGCTGTGTTTCAGTGGTGCAATGGCAGGTGTGGCGGCGATTTCTGAAACCAATGGCCCGGTCGGACAACTGATTCCCACGCTCTCACTCGGTTATGGCTACGCGGCGATTATTGTGGTGTTTATGGGGCGCATGCATCCACTTGGAATTTTACTCGCGAGCTGTTTATTAGGGCTGACTTATCTCGGCGGCGAGATGGCGCAAATCGATCAGGGTTTACCAAAATCCATCACCGGATTATTCCAGGGCATGCTGCTGTTTTATTTGCTCGCCTGCGATTTGTTGATCAGCTATCGCGTGGTGCCGAATTCGCGCAGCGTTAAAACCTCAGCTATCACTCAATAATTCGCAATAAAATTAAGAACACAGGTAAGATTTTATGGATATAGGTTTGATCGAAAATATTCTCTTCGCCATGGTGCGCACTGGAACGCCATTGTTGTTAGTGGCACTGGGGGCGATGATGTCGGAGCGTTCGGGGGTATTAAACCTCGGCCAAGAGGGCATGATTTTAGTGGGCGCCGCCTGCGGATTTATCGCTGCTTACGCCGGTAGCAGTTTAGGCTGGGGCGTACTCGCGGCAGTTGTTGCGGGCATTGTGGTTTCGCTAATTTTTGCGTTTATCGCACTCACCTTAATTTCCAATCAGGTCGCCACCGGCCTTGCACTCACCATTTTCGGCACAGGCTTAAGCGCTTTTCTTGGCGCCGCTTATGTAGGCCAAACCGTTACTGGTTTTGCGCCAATTGCGATTCCGTTTTTAAGCGATATCCCGCTCATCGGCCAGGCATTATTTGCGCAGGACTTATTGGTATATCTCTCATTTATTTTATTTGCCGCTGTATTTGTGGTGATGCGTTACACACGTTTGGGATTAATTATCCGCGCCGTTGGCGAGAACCCCGAAGTGGCCCACGCACTGGGTTATAAAGTGTTGGTGGTGCGCTACTGCGCGGTTATGTTTGGTGGAGCCATGGCGGGCTTGGCCGGTGCCTATCTATCACTGGCTTACACACCTATGTGGTCAGAGGGAATTGCTGCCGGGCGCGGTTGGATCGCGCTGGCGCTAGTGGTGTTTGCCAGCTGGCGCACCGTGCGCATTTTATTCGGTGCCTGGCTGTTTGGTTTTGCGAGCATCCTGCATTTGTTATTGCAGGGTTATGGCTACGAAATTTCGCCCAACCTGGTCGGCATGTTGCCCTATGTAGTAACGATTGTTGTGTTGGTGATGATGATGTATCGCCAAAAGAATCAGGGCTTATTTGCGCCGCGTTCGCTCGGGCAACCCTATCATCCACTGAAGTAATTTTTTTAATGCTGCTAAATAGTTCGTCATACCTGCGAACGCAGGTATCCAGATTTTTAATGTTTATGGATACCCGCGTTCGCGGGTATGACGATGAAGTAACAAACAACTACACCACAAGAGGAACCATCATGACTCTGTTAACACGAAAAGCTTTTCTCCGTTTGCTAGGTGCAGCCTCGCTGTTCACTCTTAGCGCCAGTGTCTTTGCTGCGCCGCTAAAAGTCGGTTTTGTGTATGTGAGCCCGATTGGCGATGCCGGTTGGACCTACCAACACGATGAAGCGCGC
>NZ_JBRFPI010000150.1:0-9944 GCF_053579595.1 Cellvibrio sp. | reverse complement strand
CTCAATATTGATATCCAACTGAAAAATGGCGACAAGAATTCGCTGCTCGCCAGCGTGGCCAATATGAGCAAACAGCTTGCTGAAATTATCGGCGATGTACGCAGCTCGGCTGATGCGCTCTCATCAGCATCTGAAGAGGTCAATGCGACTGCCCAGTCCCTTGCTAAAGGTGCTTCAGTGCAAGCGGCCAGCGTTGAAGAAACATCCGCATCTATGGAGCAAATGTCCGCGTCCATTTCGCAAAATAGTGAGAATGCCAAAATTACCGATGGCATGGCTCAAAAAGCGGCTCGCGATGCAGCGACCGGCGGTGAAGCGGTTATGGGCACGGTAGAAGCCATGCAAAAAATTGCCGAGCGCATCAGTGTGATTGATGACATCGCGTACCAAACCAATCTGCTCGCATTAAACGCTGCAATTGAAGCCGGGCGCGCAGGTGAGCATGGGCGCGGATTTGCAGTCGTGGCATCAGAGGTGCGCAAGTTGGCGGAGCGCAGTCAAGTGGCAGCTCAAGAAATTGGAACTCTGGCGCTGGATACCGTTAAGCGTGCCGAGCAAGCGGGAACCATGTTGAAGGATATGGTGCCGGCAATTCGAAAAACAGCGGATTTGGTACAAGAAATTGCCGCCGCTTCATCTGAGCAAAACGCTGGTGTTTCGCAAATCAATGGTGCTATTGGTCAAGTTAGCCAAACATTGCAGCAAAATGCTGCAGCTTCTGAAGAGTTAAGTTCTACCTCTGAGGAAATGAGCGCACAAGCCATTCGTCTGCAAGAATCTATGACCTATTTTACGCTCGATAATTACAACGTCAAAAAATCTGTGAAACCTGCCAACAAAATTCCACCATCCAGTAGTAAGCAAAAATTCGTTGGGCATAAAGCTAACCATATTAATGACGATGAATTAGATAAAAATTTTGTACGTTATAGCTAATAAGTAAACTGCCTAATGAAGTTATTGGGCATAACAATTAATGGGATTTAATGGAGTTAAAAATGACTGTTGCAAAAAAAATGCTGCTGTTGGTGGCTACTGCATTGCTCGGAATTATTATTCTGGCGGGCGCTGCGCAAGTGCAGATCAATACTGTCTTTGAACAGGCAAATTACAGCAATGAAAATATTATCCCCAGCATGAGCTTGTTGAGCGAGATTAATAGTAATGTATATCGCTCGCGTATTAGATTGAATCGTCATATTTTGAATACGGATACTACGCAGTCAGAAAAAATTGAAGCAAGTATGAATGATTCGATAGCAAAGGTGAAAGAGGGATTTAAATCCTATGCGGCTTTGATTTCAGATGAAAAGGATAGAAAACTATTAGAAGAAGATGTAAAGAGCTTCGAGCGTTACTTAACACATATTCCTGCCATCATTGCTTTATCCGAAAAAAATCAAAATGAAGCTGCGCGAGATTTATTAGAGCTAGCAACGCCTGATGCAATGGCGGCATCAGCTGCTATAGAAAGTCATAGTATTTACAACATGGAACTCGCAGAAAGCGCAAAAAATTCTGCATTGGCCACTAAAACCCAAGCTACCACATATTCCATCATTATTTCGGTACTTACTCTTTTGGCAATCGCCGTCATTGGCATTTTCATTGCGCGCAACCTCTTACGTCAGTTAGGCGGAGAGCCAGACTATGCTGCTGCGGTTGTTGCCAAAGTTGCAGCAGGTGATTTGACGGTGCAGGTGAATACCAAACAGGGTGACACTACCAGCATGCTCGCTGCAATTCGTGAAATGACTAATACACTGTCACAAGTCCTGGGTGAGGTGCGTAGCTCTGCTGATGCGCTGGCCTCTGCATCAGAAGAAGTTAATGCGACGGCGCAATCACTTGCCAAAGGTGCATCAGTGCAGGCCGCGAGTGTGGAAGAAACTTCTGCCTCGATGGAAGAAATGTCTGCCTCTATTATGCAAAACAATGAAAACGCCAGCATCACCGATGGCATGGCTCAAAAAGCGGCTGTCGATGCAGCCTCCGGCGGTTCGGCGGTAGCCAGTACTGTTGAGGCCATGCAAAAAATTGCCGACCGTATTGGTGTGATTGATGACATTGCTTACCAAACGAATTTGCTCGCACTTAACGCTGCCATTGAAGCTGGGCGTGCGGGCGAACACGGACGCGGTTTTGCGGTAGTTGCTTCAGAGGTGCGAAAATTGGCAGAACGCAGCCAGGTTGCCGCACAGGAAATTGGTTCGCTCGCGGGTGAAACGGTAAGCAAAGCAGATAACGCAGGCAAACTCTTACAAGAGATGGTGCCTTCAATCCGAAAGACCGCAGATTTGGTGCAAGAAATCGCGGCGGCATCTACTGAGCAAACAGCGGGCGTTAATCAAATTAACGCCGCCATCGGTCAAGTTAGCCAGACCATGCAACAAAACGCTGCTGCTGCAGAGGAATTAAGTTCTACCTCTGAAGAGCTCAGTTCACAGGCATTACGCCTGCAAGAGGCGGTGAGCTATTTCACCTTGAGTAATCAGGACTCTCGCCCGTCCTATTCCCGTGCACCAAAAGCCAACGTTCAGTCTCAACCTCAACCGCGCAAAAAAGCGGATAAAAAAATGCTGAGTGATGACGATTTGGACAAAGATTTCGTGCGTTATTCATAAGAGACAATTGCTTATTCTTTGCTAACCACAGTTAATCCGGTCGGTAAATAAAACAGGATGCCAGCTTATGTTCAGCAAACTCAGTCTAAAAGCAAAGCTTATGATTCTGACCTGCCTGATTATGCTGGGCTTGGTTGGTTTGGGTGTGTCTGCACTTTTTCAGCTACAAAAATACAACACCACAGTTGATGAAAAACTCACACAAATCCAGATGCAATCGGATTTGCTGTCTGCTGTTGATAGTTCCTCGCTGCAGTTGCGCATCCAGATTCAAGCGTGGAAAAACATTATGATCAGTGGCAATGAAAAGTCCCAGTATGAGCGCTATTTAAAAGCGTTTAATGCATCCACTGAAAAAGTCAAAACCCATTTGAAATCCGGTATCGCACTGCAGGAAAAATTGGGGCAAAACACAGAGGAACTCACTTACTTCCTGGCTGAGTACGACCGCGTACTCGATCGATACAACCGCGCACTGCAACGGTTTGATTTTAATGATCCAGCCACCGGTTTGAAAGTGGATGGGCGCGCGGCAGGAATTGTGTCGGCATTGGGCGCCAATATTCTCGTGGTGTCTGAGCAAATGAGCGAGCAATTTAATCAATTGGTTGTCAGTACCGATGAGGAAATTGCGCAGCTTTATTCCGCATCATTACGCACCTTCGGCATTATTTTATTGGTGGCGATGGCATTTATTCTCGGCGTGTTGATTTATATCTTTCGCGATCTATTCTGCACTCTGGGTGGTGAGCCTGCTTACACCGCGAGTGTGGTTAGTCAGGTAGCTGATGGCAATTTGGATGTGGCGATTGAGTTGCGCGCAGGCGATGATCGCTCACTGCTGGCCAGTGTCGATAATATGTGTAAACAACTTGGGCAAATTATTGCGGAGGTACGCTCCTCAGCGGACGCACTTTCTTCGGCTTCAGAAGAAGTGAATGCAACCGCACAGTCGCTTGCTAAAGGGGCTTCGATGCAGGCAGCAAGTGTTGAAGAAACATCTGCCTCTATGGAACAAATGGCCGCCTCGATTGCACAAAATAATGAAAATGCGCGTGTTACCGATGGCATGGCACAGAAGGCGGCGAATGATGCTGCATCTGGTGGCGAGGCAGTGACAGGCACGGTGGGCGCCATGCAAAAAATTGCCGAGCGCATTGGTGTGATTGATGACATTGCTTACCAAACGAATTTGCTTGCACTGAATGCGGCGATTGAAGCCGGGCGCGCCGGTGAACACGGGCGAGGGTTTGCCGTTGTTGCATCAGAAGTGCGTAAATTGGCGGAGCGCAGCCAAAGGGCCGCACAGGAAATAGGTACGCTCGCCACCGATTCTGTAAAACAGGCAGATAGCGCAGGAAAGTTATTGCAAGAAGTGGTGCCCGCTATTCGTAAAACGGCCGATCTGATTCAGGAAATAGCCGCTGCTTCAGGTGAGCAGACTACTGGTGTCAATCAAATCAATTCAGCCATTGGTCAGGTCAGTCAAACCTTGCAACAAAATGCGGCGGCATCTGAAGAGTTGAGTTCAACCTCGGAAGAGATGAGTGCACAGGCTTCGCGCTTGCAAGAGTCAATGACCTATTTCACATTGGTTGGCGATAAACGGCGCAGGACGAATTAAATGAACTGTGCTGATAAAAGTAAATAATGATGAGTCACGCTATGGAAATGGACAGCGCAACACCTATCCCCTCAGATAAAGAGTTCCAGTTATTTCAGCAGCTAATTCAGGATAAGTTGGGGATTTTTTTACCTGCACAAAAAAAAGCGTTGTTAAGTAATCGGTTGTGGAAGCGTTTGCAGGCCTGTCAGGTGAAGGGCTTTGGCGATTATTATCGCTTGATTCAAAGCCCCCAAGGCAAGGGAGAGTTGAGTATTGCGCTGGAGTTAATTACCACTAACGAAACCTATTTTTTTCGTGAACAAAAACATTTTGATTATTTGCAGGAGGAGATTCTGCCCAAGCTGCGGCCGGGTGGCAATTTCCGGGTGTGGAGTGCAGCCTCATCCACTGGTGAGGAACCTTACAGTATTGCCATGGTCTTGCGCGATCGCTGCCCCAGTGAATGGGAATTATTGTGCTCGGATGTGAATCGCACCGTCGTTGAGCAGGCAAAGATTGGTATTTATCCGGATATGCGCGTAAAAAATATTCCGCCAGAATATTTGCGCCGGTTTTGCCGTAAGGGTGTTGGACCCCAGCAAGGCAATGTGCGCGTCACTGCCGAGTTGCGCGAGGCTGTGCAATTTTTCACATTGAATTTACATGAGGATTTTCCCGATATTGGAAAATTCGATTTGGTTTTTTTGCGCAACGTATTGATTTATTTTGAGAATGATAACAAGGCAAAAATTTTGGAGAGGATCGCGGATAAATTAAATCCGGGCGGCATATTGTTTGTTGGCCACTCGGAAAGTTTACACGGTATAAGCACGCGCTTTACACCGGTAAAACCTGCCATTTACCGTTTAGCCGGGCGGTAAATGTTATGGCCGTCGTGCCTCTTGTCAAACCACTGCACAGCATACATCCAGGCGAGTGGTATTTCGGTGTTGAATATGAACGCTTGCATACCGTATTGGGTTCCTGCGTTGCATTAACGGCTTGGCATCCGGCACTTAAAATTGGCGGCATGTGTCACTATTTATTAGCCATTGAGCCAAGTAAAAACAATAATCCTGGGGCGCGTATTGAGCCTAACCAACAGCGGGTGGTGACGGGCGATTGCCGTTATGCCAACAACGCCTTGGAACAAATGAAACGGTCAATGCAGGCGTATGCAGATATGAACGAATTCCAACTCGGCATATTTGGCGGTGGCGACATGTTTGCCTACAGCACGCCAACCTCGATTGGGTTCGACAACATCGCCTTTGCGCGTCAGTGGTTAATGCGTGAAAAGCTCAAGCCTCTTCATGTCGATGTGGGTGGTTCCATCTCCCGTTCGTTAATGTTGGTTATACCTACTGGAGAGATCCAGCTAAAACATTATCAAATGAATCAGTCTTGAATTATTGAAATAACGGTTTGATCGACAATACTTGATAAGTCGCAGCATCGCTAGAACAAGTGCTCTGGCTGGTGAGTCGGTTGATACTTATAACGCGCTGAAAAGTTGAGAGATTATGACAATTGAAGTATTGGTCGTTGATGATTCGGCTGTAGTGCGCCAAGTATTGAGCGGTGTACTGAATGAAGCGCCGGATATCAGTGTCTATGCCACTGCCTCTGATCCCATTTTTGCCCAGCAACAGATGCAAAAAAAATGGCCCGATGTGATTTTGCTGGATATTGAAATGCCGCGTATGGATGGTCTGACTTTTCTGCGCCAGCTTATGCATGAAAAACCTACGCCGGTAATTATTTGTTCATCGCTGGCGGAGAAGGGTGCCGAGTTGACGCTACAGGCGCTCTCGGCTGGCGCGATTGACGTGATTACCAAGCCGCAATTAGGCGTTAAAGATTTTTTACTGGAGGCCAAGCACCTGCTCTGGCAAACCGTGCGTGGCGCGGCAGGCGCGCATGTGTCGCGCCGGGCGGCAACGGTTGACACCAAAAAGACGGCGCCGCTGACACCTGCATCGGATCTGGTCACCATGACCGCCACCACCGATACGATTATCGTGATTGGTACTTCAACGGGTGGCACACAGGCGTTGGAGGAAATTCTAAGCAAAATTCCGCGCACCTGCCCGGGTATTGCTGTGGTGCAGCATATGCCAGAAAAATTTACTGCGGCATTTGCCAAACGTTTGGATGGTTTGTGCGAAGTCGATGTAAAAGAAGCGGAGAGTGGTGATCGCCTGATCCCCGGGCGAGTGCTAATCGCACCGGGCGGGCATCACCTCGAAGTACAGCGCTCGGGTGCCCAATATATTGCCAAGGTATTTCGCGGCCCGAGTGTGAACCGCCACTGTCCGTCAGTCGATGTTCTGTTTCGCTCTGCTGCTCGCGCCGCCGGGCGCAATGCCATGGGCATTATCATGACGGGCATGGGGGATGATGGCGCAAGAGGATTATTGGAAATGCGGCAGGTTGGCTGTAGAACTATCGCGCAGGATGAGCAATCTTGCGTTGTGTTTGGCATGCCGAAAGAGGCGATCAGCCTCGGTGCCGCGAAGGAAGTTATGCCTTTATCCCAGATTCCCGCAGTACTAGGGGGCAAGGCATGAAGTCTGTAATTTCTGAATTAAGTGTATTGGTCACTGATGACAGTTTGACCCAGCGCCAGTACGCCAAGGAGCTATGTCAGGACTTGGGTGTCAGCGATCTTCATGATGCTGCCAATGGTGTCGATGCGTTGCAGGTGCTTGAATCGCGCAGTGTGGACGTGGTGTTAATTGACCTTGAAATGCCAATCATGGACGGTGTTGAATTAATTCGTTCGATGGCGCAAAAAAAGTACGTGAGCAGCGTCATTATTCTCAGTGCGAAAGACCCCATTTTAATTGCCAGCGTCGGCACCATGGCCGAAGCCGATGGCTTGCATGTGCTGGGTACTTTTCAAAAGCCACTCCTGCCCGATGCGCTTGAATGCAGTTTGCTGCGCTTTATCCAAGATGCAAAAAACCAGGCCGCCGAGCCCAAAGCCGCGCCCGAGAATGAAGTCACCGCGGTTGAATTGGGGCAGGCGATTACCAATGGTGAATTGACATTGGCGTTTCAACCCAAGCTCACTGTGCATGGGTTGATGTTAAAAGGGGTTGAAGCGTTGGCGCGCTGGAAACATCCGCACAAAGGCACAATTTCCCCTGGTGTTTTTATCCCCTTGGCCGAGCGCCACGGCATGATTGATACGCTGACCCGGCATCTTTTGCAGGTGGCGTTTCAGCACAAAAAAAATTGGCAAAATTACGGATTGCGTTTCAATCTCGCCTTTAATTTATCGCCGCTCTCACTGGCTGATTCGGATATGGTGGAGTGGTTGTGCAAGCTCACCGAAGATTACGGCATAGCACCCGCTGACGTGACTTTTGAAATTACGGAAAATGCGTTGCTCGGAGAATTGGCAAGCGCTATCCGCACGCTCGCACGCTTGCGCTTAAAAGGCTTCCATATTGCGATTGATGATTACGGCACTGGTTTTGCGAATGCGCAGCAGCTCTCGCGTGTGCCTGCAACGGAATTAAAAATTGATCGCTCATTGGTACATCGCTCCGCTGCACGGCCGCAACAGCGGACGATTTTAGCCAGCACGGTCGATCTCGCCAAAAATCTGAATCTCACTACCGTTGCAGAAGGAGTGGAGACGGAAGAGGATTTTAAAATTATTTATGATTTAGGCGTGGATCTGGTGCAGGGTTACTATTTTTCCAAGCCGTTATTTCCCGATGATTTACTGGCTTTTATCAAAACCGGCTTGAGCCAATTGCGTCGGCAGCATGAGCGCAAATAGACAATACAATATTGTTTGATGATCTATCACGCATAACCTTTATACTTAAAAAAATCCCGGCGCGCCCGGGATTTTTTTTGCATAAAGTTTATGACACCGTGATCAGCTTGGACGCAGGATTTGCCATGGGCCGGTAATTGCCAGTGTTAACCCCGGTTGTTGTATATTCACAAACAAGGTAGTGCCATCGGGTGAGAAACAGGCGCCGCAGAACTCACTTTTTTTCTTATGCGCGTTCATCGCCAGAGTATAAATTTTTCCTTGCGGTGTCAGGCCACGCAAGTAATTGGTGTTGTCACGTGCATCTGAATAACTATCTTCACACACAATTAAATCACCCCAAGGGGCGATGGTGAGGTTGTCACAACCTTCCAGATAGGCGCGATCCTGGCTTTCATAGGTCAGCTCAAGTTTGCCCGGTGCTTCATGTTCGCGGGCGGTACCTTCATAGGGGCTAGGTTGATAGCGCCATATTTGCCCCAGGCCTTTGCTGCCGCCTGTGGTGGCAGTAAAAAATAATTCCCGCGTTTGCGGTTGAGAGCCATCGCGCAATGCAAAGGCCAATCCTTCACAGCGGGCAAAAATAGCGGCCCCTTTGGTGTGGCCGCGTGCGGCCAAATCGGCATCGGATGAGCTGACGTTATCCAGGTTTATCCAATCGCAGAGGAATTCCTGCTGCATAACAACATGGCGTGCGCGAGGGTCTTTTTCATCATCGCGCCAGTTGCGGGTATTGGCAGAATGCCAATCGCGGATCACCAGCGCCTGCAGTTTGCCACCTTTGTGTAATTCGCCCGGGGTAGCAGGGATAAATCGATAAAAGAGCGCGTTCTTGGCATCTTCTGTTTGATACACAATGCCGGTGGTGATATCGACTGCGCAGGCTTCATGGGCAAAACGCCCCATCGCACTCAAGGGGACTGCCGCGACTAATTCAGTCGCACTGGCGGGAACCTCAAACACAAATCCGTGATCTTTGCCAAAACCCTGTTTAGTGCCATAAGTAGTCTCTTCGCAGGTGAGCCAAGAACCCCAGGGTGTTGCTCCACCTGAGCAGTTGCGCGATGTACCGGCGAGGCTCAAATGGCTGCGCTCGATCTTGCCGGAGCCGTGGTTGTACAAGAGCGTGGTGGTGCCGCCATTAGCCGGTAAGCCGTTGCGATAAAAATCAAAGGCTTTGTTGCCCACGCTGTTTCTCGCCTGATTCTTATCGCCACTGAAGGCATCCACATCGCCCCAGGATGAACTCAATTCATGGTTGCGCACCAACACTGTGTGATTGGGCTTCATCGCAACGGGAAAGGCAGCCATACCATCGGGAGCGCCGGGCATGATCAATCCATCGCTCATTGGGTCGCCAGTACGGGCGATGATTTGATAGCGAAAACCGGCAGGCAGATCGATTATCTGGTGCGGGTCTTTAATGAGTGGACCATATTTATCAATGCCGTATTTCGGGTCGCGCGCATAGGCTTCAGCTTGGGCAGGCAAGTGGCGAAAGGCGGCCAGGGCGATTGCAGCGGCACCTGCATTGTGTAAAAAATGACGGCGGGAGAGACTCATAATATATCCGTGAGTGTTTTTTTATTCAGATAAGATACAGCCAAATGACTGCAGCATAATGTCTGGCTTGTTTACCAAGGTAAAAGCCATCGTCTTTTGTAAAGTGAAGGTTATACTAAAATGCGCCCATTGCGAGTATCGGGCGATGAGCAGCGAGTGCTAAGAAATGAAGAATGCGTTATCCATGTTGCAGGCAGTCCATCATGTAGCCTTGATCTGTTCGGATTATGAAAAATCCAAACATTTCTACGTCACTATTTTAGGTCTGCAGGTCGTTGCCGAGCATTATCGTGCCGCGCGGGCCTCCTGGAAGTTGGATTTGGCATTGCCGGATGGTACCCAGCTGGAATTGTTTTCA
>NZ_JBRFPI010000149.1:0-9975 GCF_053579595.1 Cellvibrio sp. | reverse complement strand
GAGGTTTGGGTAGTAATCTCTTGAATAACATTCATCGTGTTGGAGATGTGACCCGCAGACGATGCCTGTTGGCGTGCAGCGTTGGAAATGTTCTGGATCAATTCCGCGAGGCTTGACGATACGTTTTCAATTTCTTCCAGTGCCACACCCGCATCCTGTGCGAGGCGCGCACCGCGCACCACTTCAGAGGTGGTTTGTTCCATCGAAATTACCGCTTCGTTGGTGTCGTTCTGAATGGTTTTTACCAGCGCCTCAATCTGCTTGGTTGCGGCTGCGGAACGTTCCGCAAGGCGTTGAACTTCGTCCGCTACCACCGCGAACCCGCGGCCCGCGTCACCGGCCATCGATGCCTGAATTGCCGCGTTAAGTGCGAGGATGTTGGTTTGGTCCGCAATGTCGTTAATCAAACTTACGATATCACCGATCTCTTGTGACGATTCACCGAGGCGTTTAATACGTTTGGAAGTATCTTGAATCTGCTCACGGATGGTATCCATCCCGTGGATAGTGTTTTGTACCACTTTCGCACCGTTGCCCGCGATCGATACCGCGCGCTCTGCTACCGCTGCCGATTCGGCGGCGTTTGCAGATACCTGGTCAATTGTCACCGCCATTTCGTTTACCGCGGCAGATGCACCGGCGATTTCTTGCGCCTGGTGTTCAGACGCTTCGGCGAGGTGCAGTGCAGTTTGCTGGGTTTCCTGCGCAGCGGCCGATACATTTACCGCAGTTTCGTTGATTCGCGCTACCAAGATACGCAGCTGGTCGATGGTGAAGTTAATAGAGTCGGCGATCGCACCGGTAAAGTCTTCGGTTACGGTTGCGGTCGTGGTCAAGTCACCGTCCGCGAGGTCAGCCAGCTCATCGAGGAGACGCAAAATTGCGGTTTGGTTACGCTCGTTGGTATCGGCAGTTTCATCCGCGCGTTTACGTGCACCCATATACTGGTTAAAGCCCAGGAAGAACAAAGAGCCGAGAGTAATAGCGGCGAGCACAATAACGGTCATGTTGTTGATGAACGGACGGCTGTCTGCTTGCCCGGCGATTTTATCGGAGATAGCGGCCAGACCTTGTAGCAATTGCGGGGTGTCGTTCAGCAGCGCATCAGATGCCTGACGGGCGCGGGTGAGAGTGGTAGAACCTTCAACCATCTCCTGGATCGATTTGTTTACACCTTCAAACAGGGTGGTTATTTGGTCGAGACTGGCGCGCGCTTGTGCGTCAGACACGCGGGTAATACGCAGTGCCGGGTCGCCGTCTTTCATGGCGGTTAGTACGCGCGCATAGAAGTTGGCGTCGCGGTTGAACTGGTCGGCGGCATCGCCGGAGTCGGTATCACCGCGCAACATTTTATCCACGTTACGACCGATACGCTCGGCGCGCCAGGAGAGCAGCTGCGCTTGGATCGCTTGGTCGGCGGGAGCGCCGGATTCAAGCAGGATATCCACGATGTTGTTGTGTTCAGTCTGCAGGGTAGGCAGGTTGTCGTTCAGGGTGTTACCTACGTTGTTGAGCGATACGATCAGGTCTTTGTTGGTCGCAATCGCTTGGGCGTTGGTTTTTACCCGGTTCCAGATGGCACCGAAGCTGTCGAATTCTGCACTGAGCGATGCACGGGTACGTTCGTCGCTAGCGCGCAACATATCCCATGTACTGCCCATGCTTTCCACCACGCCGGTCAATTCACCAAAGGCTTTTTCATCGCCTGAGGTTGCGTCACGGGATAGGGATGTCAAGCGATAGGCTTGCGCACGCAAGTCAGCAGCCTGTTGCAGATAGCGCTGGTCATTGCTCTTGCCCTGGTTGATCAGGAACAACAACACCATCGCGGCAGCAAATGAAGCCACCAGCAAGACCGAGGCGATAACGGTCGTCGGTTTTGCCTTGAAGGTGGCAATCTTTGAATCAGTTTTCATCTAAGCACTCCTAACCAGCGTTCGGTTTTATTTTTTCTATCCACTGCGCTTTTTGCACGAGGCAGCAAGCTTCAATTTGACTCTCAATCTAACGTTTTGACTGAATTGTTATTGCATATCTATGGATCAGGTTTTTGCCGCGTTGGTAAAACGCGGATCTTCCGCCAGCAGCGCTGGCCGGAACAGCGACCAGCGCTCGCCCCCCTGCGGATAACTGCCGGTGACAAACGGCAAAATAGAACTTGCTACGGCTCCGGCCTGCTCGCTGTATTCATCCATGGGAAAGTGCTGCATACCGAACACCTGATCGACGATCAGGCCGGAATAAAGTGTTTCAGTTTCCAGAATTAATACCCGGCGGTGTTTGCGTGTGCCAGTGAGGCGGTCGCCAAAAAACATTGCCAGGTCAAATAGTGGCAACAATCGGCCACGTACATTGGCGACACCTTTCACCCAAGGTTGTACGCCGGGCAAATGAGTGTGGTTGGGGACTTCCAGCATTTCCGAAATTTCACCAATAGGCACCACAAAATAGCTGCCCATAAGCGCAAAGCCGATCCCGCTCCAATGGGGGCGTATATCGGCCTGAGCGGGCAGACCGCGTGCCGCTGCGCGGCTGCGCTGGGCTAATGTGAGCAGGGCCTGAAAGGCGGCCTGTGGTTCTGACATAAATCTATCCGTAACTGTCGTGTACCAACACCCGAGTTCGACCTATAAGGCCGACTTACTGAATGGTCGGTGCTGATACTTGTTGTTATTGTCTATCGATCATCCCTGCAGTTGATGAGCTTATCCTTCGATTAGCGCAATACCTCGGCCATAGCCGCCATCAATACTTCTTGGGTAATGGGTTTGGACAAGTAGGCTTTGGCACCCTGGCGCATTCCCCAGACGCGATCGGTTTGCTGGTCTTTGGTGGTCACAATAATGACGGGAATATGGGCCGTTTCAGGGGTTTTTGATAATTGACGAGTTGCTTGGAAGCCGTTGAGGCCGGGCATAACCACATCCATCAGGACTACATCGGGCAATTCTTTTTGCGCCATCACAATACCGGCTTCACCATTGTCAGCGGTCATGACTACATGGCCGTTCTTTTCCAGCATGCTGGTGAGTTTGTAGGTCTCGGTGGGTGAGTCGTCAATAATCAATACTCTGGCCATAAATGCTCCAAAAAAACGAATAATTGTTCCGCAGGCAATGCGGCGAATGTTAAACAGTCCTTTGGAAGTTCATCCAGACTATTACTGTGCTGATACAAAGTGCGCAGTTGACGCGCGAGTAATAGTCAAAAAACAAATAGGCTTAAACCCGGTACTCTTCTTAATCAAACGCTCAATCTATCAAGATGCCTTGAGATGTTTGACGTGCGCTTCTATTGCGCCGAGTAACTCGCTTTTGCTAAAAGGTTTGGTGAGATATTGGTCGGAACCGACAATACGCCCTTTGGCTTTGTCGAACAGGCCGTCTTTACTGGATAACATAATGACCGGGGTGGTCTTGAATTCGCTGTTATTTTTGATCAGGGCACAGGTTTGATAGCCATCGAGACGCGGCATCATAATGTCCACAAAAATAATGTCGGGGCGGGTATCGGCAATTTTCGCCAGGGCATCAAAGCCGTCGGTGGCGGTAATCACCATACAGCCCGCTTTTTTGAGCAGTGTTTCAGCCGTGCGCCGGATGGTCTTGCTATCGTCGATAACCATCACTTTGAGGCTTTCGTAAGTTACTTCCATACTCTGACCTTGCCTTTTGTTATTGCTGCAGTAGTTGCTGCCGCTGCCAGATATACACGTTGGTTGATGAAACTTGGTTGAGCGAATAGGTTATATAACGCTCATCCATTAAAACGGGCGTCAAAATAACGCCACCAATGAAAAATGAACTTTTAACACAGTTTTTAAGGTTGCGCCATAACTAGTTGAATATATGAGCAATCCATACAGTTTTTTCTTTTTTTAGATCGCTTTAATCTGTCTGTAATAATCTTGCTTTAATTGCCTTCAGGACTTAACTTTAGCCCGCCCTGTGTGTCCCGGCAAAAATATTTATACATCCTGATGATACACGATTTGTATTATTTATAAGAGTAAGGTTTATGGCTATCTCTCTCGGCGTGGTAATGGACCCTATCGCAGATATCAAATTCTATAAAGATACGACGCTGGCGCTGTTGTTAGCGGCGCAAGAGCGTGGTTGGGATTTGCATTATATGGAGCAGAGTGACCTATACCTTCTGCAGGGTGAAGCGCGCGCCAATATGCGCAACCTTTTTGTTGCCGACAATGGTGATAGTTGGTTTGAGCTGGGTTTGCATGAGGATAAAAAACTGGGTGATCTGGATGTGATCATCATGCGCAAAGATCCCCCCTTCGATAATGAATACATCTATAGCACTTACATACTTGAAGCTGCCCAGAACCAGGGTGCGCTGGTGATCAATGATCCGCGCAGCTTGCGCGATTGCAATGAAAAAATCTTTGCGACCCAATTCCCGCAGTGCTGCCCGCCAGTGTTGGTCAGCCGCGATATGCTGCGCCTGCGCGAGTTCCATCGCAGCCATGGTGATGTGATTTTCAAGCCGCTCGATGGCATGGGCGGCAGCCGTATTTTCCGCTGTCGCCAGGACGACCCCAATGTCGGTGTGATATTGGAAACCCTCACCGAATTTGGCACCCAGACGATTATGGCGCAGCGCTACATTCCGGAGATCACCGAGGGCGACAAGCGTATTTTAGTGGTGGACGGTGAACCGATTCCCTACTGTCTGGCACGTATACCCGCGCAGGGCGAAACGCGCGGTAATCTGGCGGCGGGCGGGACGGGGGTTGCGCAACCGCTCACCGATCAGGATTACTGGATTGTTGAGCAGGTGGCTCCCACGCTGAAAGCCAAGGGCCTGTTATTTGTCGGTCTTGATGTCATCGGCAACTACCTGACCGAGATCAACGTTACCAGCCCCACCTGCGCGCGCGAAATCGACAAGGCTTATAACACGGGAATTGGGTCACGGCTTATCGACGCCATAGAGCGTAAATTAGCGGCGCGTTAATCAGCTAAGACAATGCTGTATTTCTCAATACCAGAGTAGATCGAATGAATCAGGCCGTTGCCTTGGAAGAAGAAAATCTTGCCGTGCCGCCGGTCGATACCGGTGATCGTCTGAGTTTTACCTTTTTTTTGGCCATCGCTTTGCATGCCTTTTTAATTCTTGGCTTTAGTTTCAAGCTACCTGACCACAGTAATACCTCACAGACGATCGAGATCACACTCGCGACGCACAAATCGCTGAAAGCGCCTGAGAATGCTGACTTTCTCGCGCAACACAACCAGGAGGCAAGCGGTACGCTCGATGAAGCCAAGCAGCTCACCACCGAGCGCCAGGCGGAGTTTGCCGATACCCAGGTGCGCGATGTAAACCCGGTGCCACAGCAGCAAGCGGCCTCAATGAGAAAGTTTAAAGAGCAGCAACTGCTCTCGACTACTGCCAAAAGCACCCAGACTACCCAGCTCAAACTGAACCCGGATGAGCGCGAGGAGCGCGAGCCATTGGATGGGTTAATGGAAGACCAGCCGCTGGACTCCACCGACATTGCCAGCCTGCAAGCCAAGTTGGATAAACAGCGGCAGGAATACGCCAAACGCCCACGTGTGCGCACGCTCACATCGGTGTCCACCAAAGAATCCTTTGATGCCAAATACTTGCACGAGTGGGGCACCAAGATCGAACAAGTGGGCAACCGCAATTATCCCAAAGAAGCACTGAGCCGCCACATCACCGGCCACCTGCGCTTGTCGGTGGTGATCAACCCCGATGGCACTATCTACGAAATCAAAGTTCTACAATCGTCCGGGCAGCGTATTCTCGATGACGCTGCGCGCCAAATCGTGCGTCTTTCGTCGCCCTTCGCTAGCTTCCCTCCCGAGATACGCAAACAGGCCGACCGCCTGCAGATTATCCGCACCTGGAATTTTGAAATCACCGGCCAAGGTTCCACTATCACCACCTCGGCCAACTGATTCACGGTCAATAAATTTGCCGCCCCTGCTTGTTTTAGCGTTGTTAGGCCTCATACTGAATCCATGAACGAAAAAAGCACATTGACTACAAGTTACGATGAACTTACCCCAGGCAGTTTGCGCGATCATTTTCTTATCGCCATGCCGGGCTTAAATGATTCATCCTTTGCCCACACAGTGACTTACATTTGTGAGCACAGTGACAAAGGTGCTATGGGGGTGGTGATCAATACCGCCACGCCCATGCTGCTCAAAGAAATTTTTTCGCAGATGGATCTAGATGATCTATCGGACCAAGGCGACCAGATTGTGATGAGCGGTGGGCCGGTGCAGCCCGAGCGTGGTTTTGTGCTCCATAGCAATGAAGCCAAATGGCAATCGACGCTGGAGATATCACCCGACATCAGCTTAACCGCCTCGCGCGATATTATTACCGCTCTTGCCGCAGGCCGCGGCCCCAAGCAATGTTTGATTGCGCTCGGTTATGCCGGCTGGGGTGAAGGTCAGTTGGAGGCGGAAATTGCGGCGAACAGCTGGCTCACAGTACCCGCCGATAAAGACATTATTTTCAATACCCCGTTTGAAGAGCGCTGGACGTCAGCGGCGCAAACGCTGGGTATTGATGTCAATTTAATTTCCAGTACCGCTGGCCACGCGTGATTTCTTAGGCCCGGCGCGACTTAATCCTGTTTGAAATAATGATGATTAAAACCTTGCTCGCCTTTGATTATGGCACCAAAAATATTGGTGTCGCCTCCGGCCAAACCGTTACCCGCTCTGCTAATTCCCAAGCGCCGTTAAAAGCCAAAGATGGGATTCCTGATTGGAACCAAATTGAAAAATTATTGAAGGAATGGCAACCAGATCTGGTACTGGTGGGCTTGCCACTTAATATGGATGATAGCGAAAGCGAACTCAGCACGCGTGCGCGCAAATTCGCCAACCGCTTGCATGGCCGCTTTGGTGTAAAGGTGGAAATGGTAGATGAACGCTTGAGTAGTTTTGAGGCTAAAAGTGAAGTGATGGAGCGCGGTGGTTCGCGTGATTACAAAAACAATCCTGTCGATTCGATTGCAGCGCGTTTGATTTTGGAAAGTTGGATGGAGCGTAACTAATTTTAATGCGCTCATGTGAATCACATGAGCGCATTTTTCATAGACCAATCAAAACATCTTGCCGCGATTGTTGTGTTCATCACTTTGAATCGAAAGGCTATCCGCCGCATGCGACAAATAATTCGCGTCGGTTTCAGAACCGAGTTTGATCATCAAACGCAAATCGTTGGGTGAGTCGGCATGTAGCAGTGCGTCTTCGTAAGTGATCTCACCATTGTCGTAAAGCGCATAAAGCGCCTGATCGAATGTTTGCATGCCGAGTTCTGTTGAACGCTTCATCAACTCTTTCAGATCTGACACTTCACCTTTGCGAATTAAATCCTGCGCGAGCGGGGTGTTGATCATAATTTCCAGACAGGCGCGGCGACCATTACCATCGGGGGTCGGAATTAATTGTTGCGCGACAATCGCTTTTAAGTTGAGCGATAAATCCATCCACAATTGGCGGTGACGATCGGCAGGGAAGAAGTGAATGATGCGATCGAGTGCCTGGTTGGCGTTGTTGGCGTGGAGTGTACACAGGCACAGGTGACCGGTTTCCGCAAACGCAATCGCGTGGTCCATGGTTTCGCGCGAGCGCACCTCACCAATCAAGATGACATCAGGCGCCTGGCGCAAGGTATTTTTCAGCGCTACTTCGAAGGATTCCGTATCAATACCGACTTCACGCTGGGTGATGATACAACCCTGGTGTTGATGGATAAATTCAATCGGGTCTTCGATGGAAATAATATGGCCTTTGGAATTTTGGTTGCGATGGCCAATCATGGCGGCGAGCGAGGTGGATTTACCGGTACCGGTCGCGCCCACAAAAATGATCAGGCCGCGTTTAGTCATGGCCAGTTCTTTGATGATTTCCGGCAGCCCTAATTCATCGGGTGCAGGGATTTTGGTTTCAATACGGCGCAACACCATGCCCGCCAAATTGCGCTGGTAAAACGCACTGGCACGGAAGCGGCCAATACCGCGCGCGCTCACCGCAAAATTCAGTTCTTTCTTTTCAATAAATTCCGCGCGTTGTTTTTCATTCATCACACTCAGCACCAGTTCGCGCGCTTTTTCCGGCGCCAGCGGCGTGGCAGTGACGGGCACCACTTTGCCGTGGACTTTGATCGAAGGTGGCACACCGGCGGTGATAAATAAATCCGACGCGCCCTTTTCTACCATCAAAGATAATAACCGATCAAAATCCATAACAATGCACCTTAAAAATTATTGAAACGTTGTGCTGCAAATAGGGAACAGAATTAAAAATTTCCAGAGATCTATAACAAATAATTCCCCGGGATTTTTTATTAGAAGTTCTCCGGAAATTTGGCTTTGCCTTTGGCGGCTTCGCGGCTGATGATCCGGCGCGAGACCAGATCGGCCAGGCACTGGTCCATGGTCTGCATGCCGAGCGACGCACCGGTTTGAATTGCCGAATACATTTGCGCGACCTTGTCTTCGCGGATCAGGTTACGAATTGCCGAGGTGCCGCGCATAATTTCGTGCGCCGCTACACGACCACCACCATTTTTCTTCATCAGAGTTTGCGAAATTACCGCTTGTAGCGATTCTGACAACATCGAACGCACCATGGATTTTTCGTTCGCAGGGAATACGTCCACGATACGGTCGATGGTTTTAGCCGCTGAGGTGGTATGCAGTGTGCCGAATACCAGGTGGCCAGTTTCTGCGGCGGTCAGTGCGAGGCGGATGGTTTCCAGATCGCGCATCTCACCTACCAGGATGATATCCGGGTCTTCACGCAGTGCTGAGCGCAGTGCTTCATTAAAGCCGTGGGTATCGCGGTGGACTTCACGCTGGTTGATCAAACACTTTTTGGATTCGTGCACAAATTCAATCGGGTCTTCGATGGTGAGTACGTGTTCGTATTTGTTGTCATTGATGTAGTCGATCATCGCCGCTAGGGTGGTGGATTTTCCCGAACCGGTCGGCCCGGTCACCAACACCAGGCCGCGCGGTACGGCACAGATATCGCGGAACACATTGCCCATACCCAGTTCTTCCATCGTTAATACCTTTGAAGGAATGGTACGGAACACAGCACCGGCGCCACGATTCTGGTTAAAGGCGTTAACGCGGAAGCGAGCCACACCGGGCACTTCAAATGAAAAGTCGGTTTCCAGGAATTCTTCATAGTCCTTGCGCTGCTTGTCATTCATAATGTCGTAGATCAAGCCGTGCACCTGCTTGTGCTCCATGGGCGGCAGGTTGATGCGGCGCACGTCGCCATCCACGCGGATCATCGGCGGCAGACCCGCCGAGAGGTGCAAGTCAGATGCGCCTTGTTTGGCGCTAAAGGCCAGGAGTTCGGTGATATCCATCAGAGCAACCTTTTGTTATTTGTCTGCTGTGCAGACCTTTGTGGGCAATTTCAGTAACTTTTAAGAAAACGGGATATGCACAAGATAGACGACCAGCTCGCGAAAGTCACCGCACGAATTCACCAAGCCGCCACAGCCGCCGGACGAAATCCGCAAACTGTGCAGTTGATCGCTGTGAGTAAAACCCAAGCTGCACAAGCCTTGGCCGATGCTTATGCCTGGGGGCAGCGCGCCTTTGGCGAAAACTACCTGCAGGAAGCGCTCGACAAACAAATCCAACTGGCCACTCTTACGGACATTGAATGGCACTTTATTGGCCCCATCCAATCCAACAAAACCCGCCCGATAGCCACGCACTTTAGTTGGGTACACTCGGTCGATCGGCTGAAAATCGCCCAGCGCCTGAGCGAGCAGCTCCCGGCTGAGTTGCCGCCACTGAATATCTGTGTGCAGGTAAATATAGACGATGAAACCACCAAGTCGGGGGTTAGTCTCGCGGAATTACCGGTTTTAGTCGCAGCGATCAGCCAATTACCTCGCTTACGCTTGCGCGGGCTGATGGCAATACCCGCCGCGACCAACAATCCCGCG
>NZ_JBRFPI010000148.1:0-10031 GCF_053579595.1 Cellvibrio sp. | reverse complement strand
AGTGGCGTCGTCGAGCAGGTTTACCAGAGTTTCGATGTTGTAACCGCCGAGCATCATACCGAGTAGTTTAATTGCGAGAGGCTTATCGATCAGAGGAGAAGAGGCTTGGTCTTTCAAAATCGCGCTTAGGTAAGCGGCTTTAACATAGGCGGCTTCATCAACGCCGGGCGGAACGCGGTTGGTGATCAAATCCAGTAATACTTCAGCTTCACCAGCGGGGGGATTTTTTAACAGTTCAACCAATCCAGCAACTTGTTCGGCGTTTAATGGTTTTGGTGGAATACCTTCTGCGGCGCGTTCTGCGACCTGTTTACGATAGGCTTCAAGCACGGTTTTATCCTCATTAGTGTAGGGGTTACTCCCTCGGCAGGATCTCTGCTTCCGGAGACTATCCATGGCCTTCATGGATGACTAAGTGCGCTCAAAAAAACAGCGCCCTTAAAAAAGCTCGTGAGAGCGGTAATTCGGGCGGCAAGTATAACCCAAGCCGCGCAGCCTGTTAATGCGCGGCACGCAACTCCTGCTGGTTTCGATGCGCCTGTCGATGTTGGTAGGAATCGGTATTTAAAGTCGATTGTGATAAGGTGGCGAGCTTGTTTGATGACTCCAACATGACCCACGGCAACGATAAAAATGGCTCCTGCCAATAAAAAATGAGGACACTATGATAGCGACAAAGAAAGCGACACAAAAAAACCTGTTAATTTCCAGCCTGATGGTTGGTTTGCTCGCCACCTTGGCGGGTTGCGATAAAAAACCAGCTGATGCTCCGGTGGCGAGTGATGCGGTAGTGTCATCCGCTGCGGCAGAAACATCTGTTGCTGCTCCTGCAGTTGCAGCCTGCGATGGCACAGCGCCCGCCGGTGAGTTGACCCCGGTACGCATCGAAGCGGCGAATACCACTCGCACAGAACCTGGTTTATTTGAAGGCCCGGTGTGGATTAATGATTCACTGTATTTTTCTGATTTTGTTTTCACCAACGGATTTTCATCGCGTATTCAAAAGTTGGATGCGAGTGGCGCAGTGACGACTGCAATTGATGATTCGGGCAGCAATGGCCTCGCAGTCGATGGCAATGGACTGTTAGTTGCGGGGACACACAAATACAAAAGTCTCTCGCGTTTTAATCCTGCAACTGGCGAGCGCAGTTCAGTAGTCGAACAATACAATGGCAACGTATTTAATTCGCCGAATGACATCGCCATCGCCAAAGATGGCACTATTTATTTTACTGACCCTGCTTTCCAGCGCGATGCAGCGCCCGGTGGCCAGGAAAAAACCGGTGTTTATCGTGTGGCGGCTGATGGCACAGTGACCTTGGTTGATGACACCATTACCAATCCTAACGGTATCGCCTTATCACCGGCAGAAGATGTGCTTTATGTAAACGGTGGCGGTGAACAAGGTTTATTGCGCGCTTATCCGATCGTGAATGGAGTTCCGCAAGCAGGAAAAGATTTGGTAACCGGATTGACTATTCCCGATGGTATGGCGGTTGATTGCAAGGGCAATATTTATTTGACTGAACACATTGCGCGTCAATTGCGTGTATACACCCCGGCGGGTGAGCAAATCGCACAAGCCACTACCGATGCCAATCTCACCAATGCGGCATTTGGTGGGGTGGAAGGGAAAACCCTGTACCTGACTGGCGCGGGTTCATTGTGGAAAATTGAATTGGATATTACTGGCTCAGCCTATTAGTTTTTTGCTTCTTAATTTTTATACACCTGCGAACCGGTTGTTAAACCGGTTCGCTTATAACGCGATTTATTATGCTTGTATTAAAACCCGTAAAAACTCCCTGTGTGGGAATTTGCTCCACCGGCATTGGCGACAGTGTTTGCCGTGGCTGCAAACGTTTTGGCCACGAAGTTATCGATTGGAATAGTTACACCCATGAGCAGCGTTTGCTAATTGCGCAGCGGCTGGAAGCGTTTCTCGCACAAATTGTGCAGAACATGATTCAAGTCAATGACGAAAAGTTATTGCTCACGCAAATTAAACACCAGCAAATCCAATTCAAGCCTGAGCAAAATCCCTATTGCTGGGTATTTGATTTGTTGCGTGCCGGCGCTAGCCAGATTCAGGATTTATCTCAATACGGTCTTGCATTACAAATGAAATGGGTCGGCACACCATTAACCGTGATTCGCGATAATATCGATAAAGACTTTTACGCGCTCTCCTGCGCCCACTACGAACGCTACATATCGCCTTGTTTCGTCACGGCTGAAACCCTCGAACAACATAAATAGTTTTTACTTTATGAATGCTCTCACCAAAATCCAGCAATTCCTGCACTGCGAAACTCCCGATGCCTGGGTAAAAAACGCCTTGGACAATCAAGCCCTGTTATTGCTTGATCACGCCAATTGCGAAAAAAAAGCGGCATCCACAGCAATTAATTTAATGTTCCGCTACGTGGGCGATTTTGACATGATGAACAAGATGTCCCGCCTAGCCCGCGAAGAGCTTCGTCACTACGAACAAGTGATGGCCATCATGAAGGCGAGGGGAGTGAGCTACGATCAAATCACACCAGGCAGATATGCAGGTGAGTTGCGCAAACTGGTTCGTACTTCAGAGCCTGGGCGCTACATAGACACGCTCATCTGCGGCGCCATCATCGAAGCCCGCTCCTGCGAGCGCTTTGCCAAACTCGCACCGCACCTCGATCAAGAGCTGCAAACATTTTATCTCTCGCTACTAAAATCTGAATCCCGTCATTACGAAGATTATCTAACTCTTGCTAAACGTGCGGCTGAAGGCGCGGATATTTCGGCGCGAGTGCAAGAGTTCCTAGTGTTAGAAAAAACGTTGATTGAAGGGGGAGATGAAGAGTTTCGGTTTCATTCGGGGGTTGTTGCATGAGGTCCAGGTAAGTTAGTCGATAGTTAGATTTTTATGGAATGTAGATGTGAGCTGATTGCCTTTTTTTCAAAAACGCACATACTGCACTCGGTGCGCAAATTTTCGTTTGTATAAAGAGCTAGTAACTATTTTATTTATTGTATAGAGCAATTAGCTACCCCAGCTAATGCGCGAGATAGTAAGAAAAGGAGGTCTTTATCCGGTGAATTCGTTTCCGCCCTTCTGCACGATTTCTTTTAAAGCCATAGTGAGCACTTAACCCAGCTCGGGTTTTCGTTTAATTTTTATCAAAGCTGTTTGTGAGTAATATAATTTTCAGTTTTATGCTGAAAAATCCACTTTTTCATTGGGAATAGGAATTATGGGATTAAATTGGAAGTCAGCTAGGAATGGAGAATCAACTTTTAAATGTGGCTTGGGGTTTCTCACCTTATTGTTGAGCGCCTTAGCTGAGCGTTCGATTGCGTGCATATTAGTATTTTTGATCTCTCTTTTTGCAAATAGTTATGTCGCAGCTGCTCCGAGTATTAGCTCTGTTGTAATAAATGCTCCGCTCGAAAACGGAAAAAAAGTAAGCTACGGCGGGTTCGAAGTCCAGATCTCATTTGAAACCAATTATGACGGTGCATCCTCCGGGAAAATGAGCTATCAGATTTGGGAGCAAAAAAACTTAGGTGCTTGGACGCTGATTAACCCATTGGGCGGAAGTGGAACACCCTCTAGTGGGGGATACAGTAAACAGGATATTGCGCAGTGGTTTACTGACGTTAAAGTTAAGCCAGTGCCCATCGGAAAGTACAAATATAAATTACAGGTCAGAAATCACTACCAGGGAACCGCTTGGAGTGCCGCGGTAGAATCAGACGAGGTTGAAATTAAAGCGCCAAGAGTGGCTCCATCGACATCTGCCAGCGGTTTTAATGTTTATGGTACAGGCGATCAAACACTTCTAGTTGAGAGCGACAACCATTATATCTTTAAAGATGCTGAGGCAAATCTTAGATTTTCTTGGAGTAGAGTGAAAAATGATGTTCCTTTATCTGATCTGTACTATGAGTTTAGGCATCGTATATTGGGAAGTGAGAATTGGTCTTCTTATAAAGTAGATCCTAATAAACACGCTCTTTTTGCACTTTGGCGTCCTCAGCCAGGAGCGACTATTGGTATGCACGACATGCAAACTTATGAGTTCTCGGTTAGAGCTTGTAATCCGCAGGGGTGCGGTCCCGATAGATTTCTCGAAAAACCTATCTATTTAGACTATCCAGAAATAGCTAGCTCTGTATTCAATTCCTCATTATTTATTAAAGTACACGATCTTTCAGATAACGTGATTAAGATTCAGAATTTCTGTTTCGCTAACTCTGAAACACGTAAATGTCATGCAAAATATGTCAGAGTTACAGGTTCTGCATCTGGATTGACCGGCGGAAGTACTCTTTATCTCTATAAAGGCGTAGAGCTGTCGAAATCTGTAAGTGGTTCATTAACTGAACTAAGTCTTGTTAACGATTTCGTTGATTTGGATGTGGGGTCCTATGCTTTTAGTGTTACAGGAGCAGGAAAGGCATCTGGTGTTAATCTTCGAAAACGTTTTCATGTATTTGTGCCTGTTTCTGGAAGCATTTTGTCTACACCTTGTCTCATAGATCTTCAAAGTGATAGCTGCCAGTCAGAAGTAAATATTGAATGGAAGGGTGATTATCCTGTTTGTTTATATCAAACAATAAAAGGCCAGCGTAAAGAAATAGAATGTTTTTCTGACACTAGCGGCGCAAAACAATTGCATTTGCCCACAAGTGTTGATGTTTCTACTCTTGATTTGGAGGCAAAAGAGCCTGCAGGTAATCGTGTCTTTGCCACTCATAAAATTACTTCATCTTATGCCGGGGTAGAACTTTCGGTTACTCCTGAACGTTGTGACATCATTAGGCCTGCGACGAAATGCAATGCCACTGTGAGCTGGTCTGTTATTGGCGATTACATTTCATGTTTATATCAAAACACTACGAAAATCGCTTGCTCCAACAATGGTAATTTAAATATTTCACTTTCTGCTTCATCTACAACCTTTACCCTAAAAGATGGGGATGGGGCGAATGCAAAGAATTTGGTTCATAAAACCGTTCGGGCAATGCGTCCTCCAACAGGAAAATTGGAATTGGCGCCCGGCGCTATAAACCCCTGTGTTCCAACAAATGGGGCTGCCTGTGAGATCGCAATCACAATGCAACATTTCGGCGGACATATGGGCGTCACACTCTATAAGAATGAGATTGCCTGGGGAAATCTCGGCACATCGGCTGAATCAGACCCATTCACTCATACAACGAAATTGCCGGTAGACGCGGTGGGCACCAAATATTCCTTAAGGGCGACATATGATGGTGCTATGTATGAGTTTGCGAATATCTTTCTATATCCATCAACATACCAAAATCAGGGTTATTCACTTACGTCCACAGCAGCCGAGTGCATCTACGATCCTTTAAACGAAAGTGGTTGTAATTTAAATGTCGTATGGTCCATGCCGACTGCTGGTGCATGTATATTTTTGGCCGGAGCTAAAACAGGATTTTGCCCTGACGAGACGATGTTAGATGACAGAACAACTGTTAAACGCCCCGAAGGAAGCTATTTATTTCAATTGAGAAAAGGTAGCTCCCCTGATTCGGAACTCTTGGCTCAAGTGCAGCTCAAGTCTGTACAAAGCCAAGCGGCTAAAATAATGGTTACCGCAAAAGCCTGTTATGTTGATTATTGTTTGGTTAACTTAAGCGTCTTTACCAATTATGAGGGAAATGTTTGTTTATACGATAATGGCAGTAAAGTTACATCAATGTGCGGCCTAAAAGGAAACATGTACATAAATGATTTTAAAGTTACTCGTGAAGATCATAATTTCCAATTATTTTTGGTTCCTTCGCAAGAAAATATGAAATCTCTTTTGAGTGAGCATTCCATTAGTTTGTATCGTGACCCAGGAACTTATAAAGACTTGGTGGTTTCAGAGTGCAGGATGTCATCAGGAGTGTGCGAAGTTGACATTAGTTGGCATGCGTTTGTTGAAGGTATTTGTGTTTATTCAAAGTTATCTAATAAATTAATTAGTTGTCCTCGTGGGGTTGGCAATAAAAATTTAACAGTCAATATTGATCAGAATACAGGTAATCTGTTTCAACTTCGTCACGACTCTGGTGGCTCATCAGATCTACTCAAGGAATTCCAAGTCAATCTACCCGATGTCGTTATTCCCATTGATGGAAGCGGTGCCTTACCCACACCGGTGTTGTCTGGTGAGGATATAGACGGGGATTGTTATTATGCCGTTAATTTAAATGCTCCTTTGAATGTTAGTGGCGGCCACATTTACGAAATCTACCAAAGGAAAGTTGGCGTAGACTCATGGGCAGTGCAGCCAGTTGCGACACGCAGCACTGGGTTTTCGTCTCCTAATACTCCACCATTTCGTTTTGTTCGCGCTTCTCAAGAGCCAGGGCAATACGAATATAAATCTAAGGTGTGCGACAAGGCCACAACACAATGTGGTGAATTTTCGGATGTTTTTACTGTTGAGGTTTTGCCTGGATGTTCTCTTTTGCCATCGCCAACGGTAACTGTAATAAATCCGTTGATTAATAGTGAGCATGGGTTTGATGACGAAGTTTCGATAATTGCTTCAGTTGCACCCACGCAAGGAGTTTCAATTAATAGCGTAGCTTTTTATCAGGACGGTAACTTGCTAGGTATAGATGTGGCTGCGCCCTATGAATTGAAATGGAAGCCTACACGTCTGGGCCCTCAATATATTATGGCTAAGGCAGAGGCTAGTAATGGTGCTACTGCTGTATCTAATTGGATTCCAATTGTTATTAACCAGTTTTCACCTGTATCAACTGATCCTAAAGCTATTTTACTTTCACCATCATCTACTCAAATTGAAACAGTAACTGCAGGTTCAACTGTATATCTTTATGCTGATGTATTTGATCAGGTTCTAAGAAGTTGGAAAAATAGGGATGGAAACTCACCTAAAATAATTTACTACATCAATGGAGTTCCACTTCTCAATGAGGGCGACCGTCGAGCGGGAGAGGTTATAGTTTGGCAACCCCCAGCTGTTGGGCAGTACAAAGTTAAAGCAGTTGCTGAACTTGATGAGGGCCTAAAGCTGGAAACAGTTGAATCCCAGTTTGATGTGATTGAGTCCCAAACAGGTACACTTGCACTACAAGCAAATGGCAACGCGAATGCAGGCAATGCGATTGAAATGATTGGCAATGTGACTGACCCGGATCAACAAACTGCACATGTTACGTTTTATGCAAACGGCGAACCTGTGGGCAAAACAAGCGAAGCTCCACCTTATAAAACCCGGTGGACACCGACGGTTGCAGGTAATTATGTGCTTACTGCAAAGCTTATAGACAAGCGCAGTAATGAAACTATCTCTGCTGTAAAAAATGCTGTAGTTCACCCATCATTATTTTCAACTGATGGATTGAATTTTGTATCCGATTTCGGTGATGTCGCTAATCAAAGTTGGAGAGTGATGCCGTTGGAGCAGTCCGATGTGTTGGCGGTAAGTCTTGCCAATTCAAGTCGCATTAGTTACAACAAACTCGGCAAGTTATTGATCAATCGCCCGCTGAAAATTATTAATCGCAGCGATATGTATGACAACGAAATAGTCCCGCAATTAATAGTGTTGGACGCAGGTCAGATTGAACTCAACAGTAGCATTGAAATTGTGGGTGAACCTGCCGATCTATTAATTCTCAATGCAACAGTGACAAACGCAATCCGCTGTAAGAACTGCGGCTTTATCAACGTTGAGCGAGCGACATTGGCAGTTGCAACACCCGCTACTTCATTGTCATCGGAGATGACCAGTGTTGGGCAATTGCAAACCCGTGCAAGCGGCTTAATTGATATCGATAATTTACAAGCATCAGGTGTAGTGAGTCTGGAAATTATCGCCGATAGAGTGATGACTAAAGGCCACATTAATACCCAGCAATACGCTCGCGAATCTACTGAAGTGAATCCACGTAACAACAATCTGGTTGAACCTGTGTTGGATTTCATCACTACCCCGGAGGTTAGCTCAGTCGTTGTTGGTTCCGGCGGTGTCAGTTTGTTGCAGGGTAATCTTACCGTAAACTATGAAACGCTTACGTTAGATAACACTGTTGCGGGTACCGGTGTAACGGATCTGCAAGGTGCTATCTCATCGGGCGCGATCAATATTTTTGCGACAGATGCGATTCAATTGAGCGGCAATCTATCCACACGCTCCTCGCACCGCGCCGCGCAAATTTATCGCGGGCAATTGCGCGCTCAGGACGAACAAATCCAGCTGAAAACAATTGCTCAGGCTACTACTGCTCCGAGTTTGCGTATCCATGGCCGTGTATTGTCTGATGCGAAAGTGCACATGATTGGCCATAACAGTGAAATTAAACCTGATGGGGGTATTCGTGCTGCGGCAGTGCAAGTCGAGCTTATCGGCCAGTTGTTGAACCAAGGCTATATCCACAGTTATGTTCGTGCGACATCAGAAAATCCTGCGAGTGACCAGGTCGGGATTGCAATCGGTGCCGGTACAGTAGATAACCGCGGCGAAATTCAAAGTATGTTCAATAACGCGGTAGGTGAAAGTAGCGATACAACCCCCCACGGTGAAATTAACATTGCCAGTGTAAATGACATATACAATCGCTTTGGTGGGTTGATAAAAGCCCGAAAAGTTAATGTAGTTTCCGAGAAGGGCAAAATTCGCAACGGCTCACTCTATGCGTTTGACGGGACAGCGGCCGGCGGCAAAGAATCCACTACTGCGATCAAAATAGCGCCGCATAATACGTCTCTTCTGAGTACCCATACTGCATTAGCCTTCTCTGCGAGTGAGCCACCCGTAAATAATGTTACGGCGGTTATCATTGGCGATGAAGTTACCCTGGATGCCGCTCAGTCAGTTGAAAATATAAACCCCTATACGGAACCCTATACATCGGAAGCGGTAGAAATTTCCGCTGCCACGATAGAGGCTGAGAACCGTGCTAACGATGTTCAGATAGAAGCGCTGAAAAAGCTGAGTATTGTCAGTGATACCTACGTGCTGAACTCGTCGGCGAAGCTTGGCGTGTCGGAATCACTGGAATCACTGAGCAGCAACCGCCTATCGATCAAAGCGCCTGCTATTCGTAATGAGCGATATTACAGTCGTATGATTATGGAATCGTTTAGTGATCACGAAAAAGTGCAAGAGCAAACCAATATAGAAATCAATAACTGGGCCAAGGGTGTGCAATCCCGTTATGGTTTCTATTCGCCTCCCGGTTATATCTATTCCTTTGCCAAAGCTGAATTTGACTTTGGAGCCACCGGTGATGGTTTGCTCAATAACATCTCGTATGTGGATTTGTATGGTGACTTACAAGTTTTTGGGCAAGGTCAAATCACCACGCGCGGCATCAGCCTTGAAAAATTGGCCTATGACTCCGCTACCACCACCATAGTATCTTTATCCGAATCTATTTATCACGAGCGCGGTAGAACCTGCTCGCTCCCCAGCTCAACCTACAGTCGTACCCCTGAAGGTAAACTGATCAAGCAATCACCGGATAACACCCTGTTTGCGGTGAATGGTGAAATCAGTGCGCCCGCGAATGTCTTTAAGGCGCGCAATGACCAAAGTCTGACCGTATTAAGGCAAGACGTAATAACACAATACAAAGAAGAGCAAAAGCAAGCGGCGATTGATAAGCATAAAGCGAGTGGCACGGTTTATATTGATTCCCGCTGCGATGTAAGCAGTTTTGATAAAGAGACCGAGAGCACCATCGTGATTTATCAGCACTTTTACAGCAATAACAGCAATATAAAATGTTATAACCAACGAGCATATGACGAAAATCGAGATCCTTGGAAAGGTGACCCGCCTAGCACATCAGATAATATTTTTGCATTAAAAAATATTACCGATTTGGTTAACGAAAAAATTCTGTTAATGGGCAATACGCTCAATCAACAAGTTAATGACTACCGCGCCTGGCGGGAAGCAGCACAAGCAACAGGGAATTGAAAATGAAAAATACCCAGCGCAAAACCATGAAAAGTTATATCACCCTCAAGCAACGCATCACTGCCGCTG
>NZ_JBRFPI010000147.1:0-10046 GCF_053579595.1 Cellvibrio sp. | reverse complement strand
AACGGAAAGCTCGTCAGTCAAATTCAGCCGAGTCGATACATAGTAGGAATCTTGCTTCTGATCTATGTAGGTAGACTGGGATGCAGCATCGTAAACATCAAATTCCGGCAACGATGTTTTGCCCTCGGCCCAGGCTGCGCCCACAGGGCTGTAATTCCATTCATCGGTGTAAATGGAGCGCCCGGTCAGGGTGATATCCGCCAGATTAATACCGGCTACCAACTCGTGCTCTTGCCCCAGGAATGAAAATGACCCACTGACAAACAAATCAACGATTTCTTCTTCGTCTGCGGCCTGATAGAGACTGGCGTGCGCCAGTAATCCCGCTTCAGTCACAGGATCAGGTGCGCCCGCCAGATAAAGTGATGTCCACTCGCTGTCCAGATCGTTGCGCGTGAAAACCGCTTTCGCCGTCCAGTTCGCGCCCAAGTCTTGCTCCAGTTCAGCGAAGCTGCGGGTTTGCTCCACATCCTGATAGGCCCAATCCGGGGCGGTATTCGTGGATACATCGTAATCGGTCAGGGAGCCATCGCTGTAAAACAGCGGCAAGGCGCCGGATGAATTGCCATCGCTGTGGCTGTCATTGATGCTGTGCCCCAGGGTGAAACGCGTGCTATCGGTGATTGCGCCACTGACGATGCCATAGAACACAATCAATTCTTTGCCGTAGCGATCCAGATAGGAATCCCCATCTTGTTTGGCCACCACCAATCGCCCATTAAGCTTGTCAGCAATGATCGCCCCTGAAATATCGCCGTCCAGACGGTATTGGTTCCAGCTACCGGCAGAGCCAACCAGCGACGCTTGCGTTTCATCAGTTGGGCGTTTGCGCAAATAGTTAATAGTCGCGGAGGGATTGGCGAGGCCGGTGATCAAGCCAGTCGCGCCTTTTACCACTTCAACTTGTTCGTAAATCGCCGTGTCTTCGTGGCCCTGTGTCAGGCCGTAAGAGAAGGGAACACCCATACCATCGGTTTGAAAGTTAACAATATCAAAGCCCCGGGCGGTGTAATAAGTACGACCGGTCTCTACTTGCTCAACGGTGACGCCGGGAACATAGGCCAAGAGCGAATTCACCTCGCGCAGGGAGAAATCCTCGATCTGGTCACGGGAAATCACTGATACCACCTGGGGGGTTTCCAACACTGTCAAGTTCAGTTTGGTCGCTGTTTTTGTCTTATCTGCCTCCCCATAAACGTAAGTGGTTTCAATCTCGCCTTTGCTGGCGTTGCCGTAAGGCTGGTTAGGTGCTCCCGATTGCTGGTTGGTTTGCGCAATGGCACCAGCTCCCCACATAAAACCCGCAACAGACAACGCTAAAGCGCTGCGAGATAACTTACGCATAACCACTCCTAAATAACGCTTGTTTCAGGCTGAATCGCCCCGGAAATACATGTGAAATGTTGATATAAACGCAATACTAAATCATCAGCAAATGAGAATCAATATCACAATCATTATCAACATAATCATAAAACATGCTTCCCGTTGTCTGCGCATGGAGTCTTGGGTGAGCCGCGGGGACAAAGAGTCAGTCTCAGGTTCGCCAACACGAATGTCACCCCAGTTCACATTTCTTGAATCGCTCGCCCCTAATAACTAGTCATCTATGCGTTTTTACGCGGATGAGTAGAGTAAATCGCCCTCTTTATTAGTATCTGCAATAGGTCAGTCGCGGGGTTTGCCGCGATTTTTTTGACCGCATTGGTAACCGATTACATATAAATCCGATAAATATTGTAATCGTATTCAATTGGGGAACAGGCATTCGTATGCCCTCCGTATCGATCATAAAAATAATCTCTAGAGGTATCTATGCATAAGCAATTTGCAAAGTGGTTTCCCGCTTCTGTGCTTGCGCTGAGTCTCTGCTCACCGGCGGCTCTGGCAGGGTTTAGTGTGCAAGGCGGTAAATTGGTAGAAGGTAACGGCGTGCCGTTTGTGATGCGCGGGGTTAACCACGCTCACGTTTGGTACAAAGACACCACGCCCCAGGCGCTGCGCGATATAGCCGCCACTGGCTCGAACACTGTGCGCATCGTATTGGCCAATGGCACTGGCGGATTGGGAGGGCGCGTGGGCGGCGCGGAAGTCGCGCAGGTCATCCAGTGGTGTAAAGACAACAAGCTGATCGCGGTACTGGAGGTACATGACGCCACCGGTTACGGCGATGGAGGTAACGCAGAAAACCCGCTCAATACCGTCAATTACTGGTTGAGTTCTGACATCCGCAGCGCGCTCAACAATCAGGAAGATTACGTCATCATCAACATCGCCAACGAGCCTTTGGGCAATAACCGGGCGGGGGAATGGACGTCGTTACAAACCCAATCCATCCAGAGAATGCGTCAGGCGGGCATCAAACACACCATCATGGTGGATGCGCCTAACTGGGGGCAAGATTGGTCAAATACCATGCGCAACAACGCGAGTACGGTGTTCAATGCCGACAGCGAGCGTAACACCGTATTTTCCGTGCATATGTACGAGAGTTACGGCAATTCCTCTGCCGTTCAAAGCTATTTACAGGATTTTAAGAACAAGAATTTGCCCGTGGTCGTGGGCGAATTTGGCGCCGACCACAAGGGCGCCAATGTTGATGAAGACGCCATTATGGCGGTCAGCCAACAGCTGGGGTTTGGTTATTTAGGTTGGTCCTGGTCGGGCAACAACGCCGAAACCAAATCGCTGGATATAGTGAATAACTTCAACGTGAATAGCCTCAGTTCCTGGGGCAATCGGTTGATCAATGGCACTAACGGCATTAAGCAAACCTCCAAATTGGCGACGATTTTCGGCGGCCAATCCAGCTCCAGTAGCGCATCGTCTACGGTTCCCAATATCGCCTTTGGCAAACCGGCCAGCGCCTCTTCGTTTGAAGGCGCAGGTTACGAGGCAGCAAAAGCCTTTGATAACAATGGAGCGACCCGTTGGGCTTCGGCACTGACAGCGGGAACTGCCAGTTTGTCGGTGGACTTGGGCGCTTACTACGATATTACCGGCCTGCGCTTGAGCTGGGAGGCGGCCTATGCCAGCGGCTACAACATCCAGATCTCCAGCGACAATGTGAACTGGACCAACCTCTTCAGCAAAACCAATGGCAGCGGCGGGGTCGAGAACATCAGCATCACCGGCCAAGGTCGCTACCTGCGCATCAATATGACCACCAAGGCCAATCCGGCCTGGGGCTACTCGCTCTGGGATATCGCGGTGTATGGCACAGGTGCGAACGGTGTAAGTTCAAGCCCTGCCTCAAGTATTTCATCCAGCAAGTCATCCAGCAGTTCGAGCATCAGCAACACCACTGGCCGGTTGGTCAGCCAGAATGGTCGCTTGCGCACCCTCAACGGCCGGCTAGTAAATGAGCGCGGACAGGCATTCCAGTTGCGCGGCATGAGCACCCATGGTTTGCACTGGTATCCCCAGTTCGTCAACTCCAGCAGCTTCAAATGGTTGCGGGATGACTGGAATTCCAATGTCGTACGCTTGGCGATGTACACCAAAGAAGGCGGCTACCTCGATAATCCCGCCGTACTGGATACACTCTGGAAAGGTATTGATGCCGCCATTGCCAACGATCTTTATGTGATCGTGGATTGGCACATTTTGAGCGACGGCAACCCGCTAACTCACAAAGAGCAGGCCAAAACCTTCTTCCAACGGGTCACCGCCAAATACGGCAATATCCCCAATATCATTTATGAAATCGCCAACGAACCTAACGGAGTGGATTGGGAATCCTCGATCAAACCCTATGCCAATGAAGTGATTCCGGTGATTCGTGCCGGTGCTCCCGATGCGTTTGTGATTGTGGGAACCGCCGTGTGGAGCCAGCGTTTGGATCAGGTGGTCGCCAGCCCACTCACCTTCAACAATGTGGCTTACGCCCTGCACTTTTACGCCTGCTCACCGGAGCATCAGGAACCACTGCGCGCCATAGTGCGGGCGGCGGCCGATGCGAAGTTGCCAATCGTCTCCACCGAATGGGGCAACAGTGAGTACACCGGCAATGGCAGCATCTGCCCGGATCAAACCAATACCTGGCTCAACTTGCTGGATTCCTATGGCATCAGCTGGGTTAACTGGTCGCTGTCAGACAAGAATGAAACCTCTGCGGCACTCAGGGCTGGAGCAAGTGGAACCGGCGGCTGGAGCAGCGCGCAACTGAGCGATTCCGGCAACTTCGTGCGCAACCGTTTGCGCTCTTATGGGGTGACGGTTTCCTCTTCCAGCTCGTCCAGCAGTATCAGTTCTTCGCTCCCACCCTCCAGCTCCAGCAGTTCGATTATTGCTACCAGCCCGCTTACCTGTGTGGTCACCCAAACCGGCAGTTGGCAAGGCGGTTATCAGTTGGATGTGAAAGTCACCAACACCGGCGCTGCGGTGCAAAACTGGACGGTTTACCTGAATTATCCGCAAACCGCTGCGATCACCAACAGTTGGAACGCCACCCTGACCGGCAGCGGAACCAACCGGGTCACCGCGACTAATGTGAGCTACAACGGCAACCTGGGTTCAGGCGCGTCTACCAACTTTGGTTTGACCGGCAATACCTCCGGCGCGCTGGTTCTGCCAAGCTGTTCCGGCCAGCCGGTGGTGGTGACTTCACCGTCCCGTCCGTCAAGCTCGATTGCACCCAGCAGCTCAAGTGTGACAACGACCGCCAGCTCAATTCCTTCCACTAGCTCTTCGGTCGCGCCCAGCTCTCGTTCAAGTTCATCGGTATCGAGTGTTGCACCGGGTGTACGTCTGGATAACCCATTCACCGGCGCCCAGTGGTACCGGGACCCAATCTGGTCAGATAAAGCGCAGGCAGAACCCGGCGGCTCGAAGATCTCCGGCTACAACACCGCGGTGTGGATGGATCGCATCGGGGCTATTGCACCGACCGATGGCAGCTGGGGCCTGCGCGATCACCTGGATGCCGCTTTGGATCAGAATGCCAACGTGATTCAGGTAGTGGTCTACGACCTGCCCAACCGCGATTGCCATGCGCTGGCGTCCAACGGCGAGTTAAAGCAAGGGGCTGAGGGTTCAAACCGCTATCGCACTGAATACATTGATGCTTTAGCAGCAATTTTTGCCGATCCCAAATACCGCGACCTGCGCATCATCGCGATTATTGAGCCGGACTCGCTGCCCAATCTGGTGACCAACCTGAGCACACCCGCCTGCCAACAAGCGGCTGACGCGACCCATGGTTATGTCGCCAATACCCGTTACACCCTGAGCAAGTTGTATGCGATTCCGAATGTCTACAGCTATGTAGATATCGGTCACTCCGGCTGGTTAGGTTGGAGCGAGAATTTCGGTAAGGCCGTGACCTTGATAGGCGATGCGATCAAGGGCGCAACGGGCGGCGTTAACTCCATCGCCGGGTTTGTCTCCAACACCTCGGGCTACACACCTTTGTACGAGCCCTTCCTGGATTCGCTGGCCAATAGCGCCTTCCCCGGTGGTGGCAGCCAAACCCGGCAAGCCAAATTCTACGAGTGGAACCCGCACTTCAGCGAAGTCTCCTTCGTGCAGGCGTGGCGTTCGGCGATGATCTCGGCGGGCTTCCCATCCTCAATCGGCATGTTGGTGGATACCTCGCGCAACGGCTGGGGTGGTACTAACCGTCCAACTGCGCGCTCTACCAGCAGTGTGCTGGACACCTTTGTCGATCAATCGCGCATTGACCGCCGCGCGCATCGCGGCAACTGGTGCAACCAGCCCGGCGGTGTGGGCGAGCGCCCGCAAGTGGCTCCACTTGTCGGTATTGATGCCTATGTCTGGGTGAAACCGCCGGGTGAATCCGATGGCGCCGCCTCACTGGCGTTGTCATTCGACCCGCAAGATCCAGCCAAAGGCTTTGACCGCAACTGCGACCCCACCTTCACCAATGCTGCAGGTACCACTACCGGCGCACTGGCCAACGCACCCGTTGCTGGCCGTTGGTTCAAAGAAGGATTCCAGGTGCTCTTGAAAAACGCCTATCCACCCTTGTAGCCCCCGGTCTTTCGCGCGCGGGTAGTTTGTTGCGCGCGATTGGCTTCTTGAGCTTGCCCAGGGACGGGCTCTTTTTAATCTTCCCGGCCGCCCTCTATAGAACGGGCGACCATGAACAGGCAGACACTATTATGAAAAAACCATTTCTCGCAGGATTCATTATCAGCGCCGCCAGCAGCCTGCTGGCGAATAGCGCGCTTGCCCAAAGTAGTTGTGGCCAGACACCGGCTGATCCGGATGCAAACCTGCAGGCCAAAAACCTGCTTTGCTACCTGAAAAATAACAGTTTTATCTCCGGCCAAACCGATATGCCCGATGCCGATAAAGTCCAACAGTGGACCGGGCGTTACCCCGCAATCATCGCGTTCGATTTTTATCGCTACACGGACGGCGACACCTCTGAAACGCAAAAGGCCATCGATTTTGCCAAAATCAAAAAAGGCATAGTGGCCTTTCAATGGCATTGGAAATGCCCGCGCGGTGGCGAGTACTACACCGATTGCGCTTTTGATCAGGACATGAATAACCCCAACTCCAAGCTGTATCAGGATATCGACGTAGTGGCGCGCGAACTGAAAAAAATGGGCGATGCGGGTGTGCCGGTATTGTTCCGCCCGCTCCATGAAGCTAACGATAATTTCATGTGGTGGGCCAAAAAAGGCGCCGACAATTACAAGCGTTTGTGGAAGCTGATTTACGATCGAGTCAACGCCCAAGGCGTGAATAATGTGCTCTGGGTATTCAATGGTATGGCCAGCACCGGCGGTTATCGCAGCAATATGCGCGATTGGTATCCCGGCGATAACATGGTGGACTCGGTGACCTCGGACTACTACCAAAGCTGGACTGACTACAACACGCTCAAAGCCATCGGCAACAATAAAATCGTCGGCATCGCCGAAACCTTTAACGCACTCAATCCCGCTAACGAACCGCCCTTTTCGTTTTCAATCGTTTGGGCATTCCGCGATTGCTATCGCACCCAGGGGCAACCCAGCTCTGGCGATGTAAAAGGTTGCGAAAACTCCTGGCGCACAGCCATGAGTAACAGCAAAACCATCTCCATCGATCAGTTGCCGGATTTCTCCGCCACCAGCAGCTCCAGCTCGTCCGCCGGACCGGTTAATTTAGCGCTGGGTAAGGCAGTAGTTGCCAGCTCCACCGAAGGTGCGGGTTACGAGGCCGCCAAATTGGTTGATGGCAATGGGGCGACCCGTTGGGCATCGGCATTAAATGCGGCGAATGCATCGGTAACGATTGATTTGGGCAGCTATTACGACCTCTCCGGCGCGCGCCTGCAATGGGAAGCTGCTTACGCAACGGCGTACAACATTCAAATTTCTACGGACAATGTGAATTTTTCCAACCCGATTTTCAGCAAAAATAATGGCGCGGGCGGCATTGAAAATCTGTCGTTCGTTGGGCAAGGGCGCTACCTGCGCATCAACCTGACCGGCAAAGCCAATCCCAACTGGGGCTATTCGCTGTGGGAGGTCTCAGTCTTTGGCGATTCGACCACTGCATCTTCGCTGAGCAGTACAGCCACATCAAGCAGCATAAGTTCAGCGGCGAGCAGTTCATTGGTCGCGAGCAGCTCATCAAGAGCAGCCAGCTCTTCTGTCGCCAGTAGCGCATCCAGTGCTGCGCCCAGCCAATTTACCTGCACGGTGACACGCACGGGCAGTTGGTCGGGCGGCTATCAGGCAGATGTGCGGGTTACTAACACAGGAGCTGCGGTAAATGGATGGAAGATTTATTTAAATTTTGCGCAAAATGCACAAATCACCAGCGGCTGGAACGCGACGCTGACTGGTAATGGCACGACCAAGGTAACTGCAACCAACGTAAGTTATAACGGTACTTTGGCGAGCGGTGCTTCCACCAACTTTGGTTTTACCGGAAATGCTGGCGCTAATTTTTCATTGCCTGGCTGCTCTGGCACAAGCAACTAATACGGCCGATTTGCTTTACTTGATCACGGTCGCACACACCTGTGTGTGACCGTTTTTATTTGCGCAAAGTTATTCTGTCAACGCCGTAGATGAACGCGCATTGCGCCGATATTCACTCGGCGTACATCCGGTAGCCCGCTTAAAGATCCGCTGAAAAGATGACTGGCTGTTGAATCCGGATTTATAAATAATGTCGAGAATGGAAACATCATCCATGTCCGGTGTGCTGAGCAAACGCTTGGCTTCCTCGACGCGCAAACCATTAATAAAATCAAAAAAATTCAGTTGGTAATGGGTGTGCAAAATCGCGGACAACACCCGTGGTTTAAGGCCTGCAGCTTCCGCGAAGCGGTCGAGGTTGATGTTGTTTTCCAGATAAATTTTTTGTTCGTTTATCGCGCGTTCAACCAACGCTATTTTGGAATCATCCAGCGGTTGGTTGCCAATTTTTTTAGCATCGTATGGGGTGACATTCAATAATTCTTTGGCGTTAATCAAACCCAAAACCAATAGTGCATTGAGTTGGACAACGACAAGATAATCCTCCATATTGCCGATAACGTCATTCACTTCCTCACTCAGGAAATTGCCTACCACATATTGGAAGAACGCCCAGCTCCAGTGGGTGACAAAACTCCACAATACAAAATAATCCAATTTAAACTTAGCGGGTGATACCACCGAATAAAGATGGTGTTGTTGTTCATGCAAGCGGCGGATAACGGAGAAGCAGGCCACTATATACACAATTGGTAAGCAGCGAATAATGGTCCATGCAAAGCGCGCTGCGGCCTCGCGCTCGGCGGGCATTTCTGTTTTTAAAATCCAGGAGACACCGTCTACATCAAACACAAGCAAGACCAGCGTCACCAGACCAAAAGGCGATAGATGCAACCACATTTTCCACTGTTTGAAATCAATAGTTTCGATCAATGAGCGAAAATAAAAATATAAGCAGGGCCCTTGCAATAACAACGCGAAAGCAGTGAACACGGGCGCAAACAAGGTGGTGTTGATCCAGAGCACGCGCAGTTGGTCATTCCAGGAGAGCAGCGTCACCACCACCCAAATAGCGTTCAGCACAAAAAAGAATGACAAAAGCATGCGCGACTGAGGTCTTGCAGTCGGCAACACTTTAAGCAGCCCAACTAAAAACAGGCACTCAATAAACGTGAGAATTAGGACCGCGTCGTGAAGATTGAGAAAATTTGCATTCATTATTATTAATATCCAAAACGTCATTCCAGCACTGCCATAAACGGCAACTTCCGTAATCCGGGATGTAGCGCAATGTCATATTAAGATGTAGGCTTTGGTAAAACAATGAGATAAACCTGTAACAGGAAGATCATCCTCATGCCCGACAAGCGCCAAAGTATTCGCGCAGCTTTTTTGAAGGCGACATTTAGTTTTTTGGGCTATATCGCCAGTTGCGACGGGCAGATCAACCGTGAGGAAGTGAATCGCATTAAAGTCCATATGAAAAAAATGCGCCTGGTTGAGCTGGAGCAGCGCCAGGCTTTACACCTATTCAAATCCGGCACCCTGCCAGACTTTAATCCAAGCCAAACCATTACGGATTTCCGAAAATCGACCACACCCAAGCTAGTGCAGATTTTATTGGTTCATTTAATTACTATGGCACGGGCCGATGGCGGGCTGGTAGAAAAAGAATTGCATGCATTACAGTGGCTGGCTCGGGAATTGGGTTATAAAAGCATTGTGCTGCACCATTTATTAAAAATGATTTACACCCAGGATCAAATCGCACTGCGCAATGCACCGCGATCTACCGAGCAACAATCCATTTATTCTCCTCCCCAGAAAGCCGCTCACCGCAGCAGCAACGAAACGAACAATAGCATCCATCAACCTGGTTACCAAAATACCGACTTGCAAAACGCCTACGCAATATTAGGCGTGGGCGCAGAGATGACCGAGGAGGAAATTCGCAAAACCTATAAAAAACTGGCCAGCCAATATCACCCGGATAAATTGGCAGGCCAGGGCTTAACACAGGAACAACTGAAGGCAGCAACAGAACGCTTCAAGAAAATCCTGGCAGCATACGAATTCATTAAGCGGTACAGGTCTATGTATGCT
>NZ_JBRFPI010000146.1:0-10055 GCF_053579595.1 Cellvibrio sp. | reverse complement strand
AAATTGAAAGCATCTTCCAAAACTTGACACTCGAAGAAAAGGTCGGGCAGATTATGCAAGCCGAATTTCAGACCGTTACGCCGGATGATATAAAAAAATACCATCTTGGCTCTGTGCTTAACGGTGGCGGTTCCATGCCGAATCGCATCGACAATGCAACACCAAAAGACTGGGTGGAGTTTCTGGACGCACTCTATATCGCCTCTATGGACACCAGCGATGGCAAACAAGCCATTCCGATTTTCTGGGGCACAGATGCGGTTCACGGCCACAACAATTTAACCGGCGCCACACTCTTTCCGCACAATATTGGTTTGGGTGCAATGCACAATGCTGACTTGATTCGTCAAATCGGCGCTGCAACTGCTAAAGAAGTGCGCGCAACCGGGACTGAATGGGTATTCGCGCCCACGCTCGCCGTTGCACAAAATGATCGCTGGGGTCGCACTTACGAAAGCTATTCGGAAGATCCAAAGCTTGTCGCCGATTACGCAACCGCGATGGTGGAAGGTTTGCAAGGTAAACCTAATGCCAAAGAATTTTTAGCGGAAGACCGTGTTATCGCCACCGCCAAACATTTTCTTGCCGACGGCGGCACTGAAGGTGGTGACGATCAAGGCAATGCACGCATTAGTGAAAAAGAATTAGTTAAGATTCACAATGCCGGTTACGTGCCCGCACTGGAGGCTGGTGTACAAACCGTGATGGCCAGTTTCAGCGAATGGAACGGCGAAAAAATGCATGGCAATAAATATTTGCTCACCGATGTATTAAAAAATCGCATGGGTTTTGATGGTTTGGTAGTAGGTGATTGGAATGGTCACGGCCAGGTTCCGGGTTGCACAAACGATTCATGTCCGCAAGCAATTAACGCCGGCATCGATTTGCTTATGGTGACCTACGATTGGAAAGCCATGATTGAAAATACACTTAAGCAAGTAAAATCCGGTGAAATTTCCCAAGCGCGTTTGGATGACGCAGTGCGCCGAATCCTGCGCGTAAAAATGCGTGCAGGCTTATGGGATAAAAAACCTTCTGAGCGTGCGTTTGCGGCTGATCAAACCGTCGTAGGTAGTGCAGAGCATCGCGCGATTGCGCGGCAGGCTGTGCGTGAAAGTTTGGTGTTATTGAAAAATACCAACAAGGTATTACCGATTAATCCATCCAAAACAATTTTGGTGGCCGGTGACGGTGCAGACAATATCGGCAAACAAGCTGGCGGTTGGAGTGTGTGGTGGCAAGGTGTTGCTGATGCAAAAGAAAACTTTCGCTTTCCCGGTGCTACCTCCATTTATAGCGGCATAAAAACGGCAGTCGATGCGGCAGGTGGAAAAACACTTTTATCAGTTGATGGTACTTTCACGCAAAAACCGGATGTTGCCATTGTTGTGTTTGGTGAAAATCCTTATGCCGAAGGCAGTGGAGATCGCGACACGCTTGAGTTTGAACCTGCGAAAAAGAAAAGCCTCGCGCTGCTAAAAAAATTGCAAGCACAAGGTATTCCTGTTGTATCCGTGTTTTTATCCGGTCGTCCAATGTGGGTTAACCCGGAATTAAATGCGTCAGATGCATTTGTGGCCGCATGGCTTCCTGGTTCAGAAGGCGCGGGTGTGGCGGATGTGTTGATTGCGAAAGCGGACGATAAACCCAATTTCGATTTCAAAGGCCGCTTGTCTTTCTCGTGGCCACAATTGCCATTGCAAGATGTGTTAAATAAACATCATAAAAATTACGATCCATTATTTAAATTGGGTTACGGTCTCACCTACAAGTCTGGTAAAACTGGCCCGAAAAATTTACCGGAACAAGTTGTTGGAGTTGCAAGCGATGAACCGCAAGACATAAACCTGTATTTGCGCCGACCACTGGAACCATGGCATATTTTTATTGAGAACTATGAGCGACAACAAATTCTTAGCGGTGCTTTTGCTGCTTTGCCGAAGGGCGATGTTAAAGTACAAACCATCGATAAAGATGTGCAGGAAGATGCGCTGGCATTTGCATGGAAAGACACTTGGCGCGCGGGCATGACATTGGAATCCGGCGAGCCTCTGGATTTAACCGCACATATGAAATTCGGTGTGTTGGCGCTCGATATTAAAATTGACGAGCTTGCCAAAGGCGGCGTGTCTTTCAAAATGGAATGCCAAAAGGAAGGCTGCGATCGTATAGTGCCTTTTACCATGACAGCGCGCGATTTGGTCGGCAAAGGATGGAAAAAAATCTATATGCCGCTGAGCTGCTTTAAGCAAGAGCAAGATAATTTCTCGGCGACGACTATGCCTTTTGCATTGGAAGTGGGTGGTGCAGGTGAAGTTGCTGTCGCGAATGTGCAACTCTTAATCCAAACACCTAAAGACGTAACGCTCGCCACCTGCCCGGATTACAAAACTGTATCGGTTACGCCGGGTATGTTAAATGAGTGGTGGTCTGTTGATTGGTGGTTGCCGCGTCACGAACAAAAGCTTGCTGATGCAAAAGCGATAAAAGATAAAGGTGGAAAAATCGATCTGCTTTTTATCGGCGATTCCATTACCCAGGGTTGGGAAAAAGAAGGTGCACCCGTATGGGAAAAACACTATGCCAAACGCAATGCTTTTGCGATAGGTTTTGGTGGCGACCGCACCGAGAATGTGCTCTGGCGTTTTCAGCATGGTGCTCTGGAAAATATGTCACCCAAGCTGGTAGTCATGATGATCGGCACTAACAATACTGGCCATCGCCATGAAAATCCGGCGACTACGGCTGCGGGGATTAAAAATTTGCTCAATGAATTGCAGCAACGCCTACCTAACGCAAAAGTACTTCTATTGGCTGTGTTTCCGCGCGATGCAAAACCCGATGGCCAATTGCGTCAGATCAATAATGGTGTGAATGCGCTCATTAAAAATTATGCGGATAATAAGAAAATCTTTTTTGCCGATATTAATTCCGTATTCTTAACCAAAGAGAGTGTATTGCCGGAAGAGATTATGCCGGATCTTTTGCATCCGAATGAGAAAGGCTATGAGCTTTGGGCAAAAGCCCTGGAGCCGCATCTGCAGAAGCTCTTGAAGTAAACATTGAAATCGGCGCCTTGTGCGCCGATTTTTTTAAGTTAAGTAATTGTTTTCGACAGGCGCTTCGCTTTGCTATAAAAACGCTGGTAGAACTCAATAAAAAACGGAGCGTTTGTGCGATGAAAATCCTGATTTCAATTCTGTTGCTAATGTGCGCGAGCATTGGTGTGAGCGCCAATCAAACCAATAAACTTTGGTATGCCCAACCTGCTGCTGTGTGGGAAGAGGCCTTACCCTTGGGCAATGGGCGACTGGGCGCGATGGTGTATGGCAATCCTGCCAATGACTCTATTCAATTAAATGAAAATACATTTTGGGCCGGCGGCCCGCACAACAATCTCAATCCGGCAGCATTAGACTCCCTGCCGGAGATTCGTCGATTAATTGCAGCGGGTGATTACCCCGCTGCTGAAGCTCTGGCTGCAAAAACAATTACCAGTCAGGGCGCCCATGGCATGCCCTATCAAACTGCAGGTAATCTGCACTTGGAATTTCCTGCGCACGCTGATTATCGTAACTTTTATCGCGATCTTGATATTGAACATGCAGTCACGACTACCCGCTATCAAGTGAAGGATGTGGTGTTTACACGCGAAGTGTTCAGCTCTTTTGTTGATCAAGTTATCGTTGTCAAATTAAGTGCGAGCAAAGCGGGACAGCTCAGTTTCAGTGCACATCTATCTCATCCTTCCCAACCTGCTTTTTCGCAAGAGGATGCAAATACTCTGGCAATGCAAGTGCAATCCAAAGATCACGAAGGTATCAAAGGACAGGTGAAACTCGCATCGCTACTGAATGTGAATTTAAGTGGTGGCAGCCTAATCCAGCGCGATAATCGTATCCAGGTTAGCAATGCGGATTCCGCGTTGATACTGATTTCCATGGCAACCAATTTTGTTAAGTATAACGATATCAGCGCAAATGCATTGGAGCGTTCACGCGAGTACCTCGCCCAAGCAAAACGGAACTTTGAAAACAATCAATATGCATCGCGTAAAACAGCACACAGCGATTTTTACAAACAGTATTTTGATCGTGTAAGCCTTGACTTGGGAAAAAGTGAATTTGCGCAGGAGGCGACTGATCAGCGAATCCGTTTATTTGCTAGTCGTCATGACCCAGAGTTAGCGAGTCTCTATTTCCAGTTTGGTCGCTATTTATTAATTTCATCATCGCAACCCGGCGGTCAGCCAGCGAATCTTCAAGGCTTATGGAATCATCGGCAAGATCCACCTTGGGATAGCAAATACACACTCAACATTAATGCCGAAATGAATTACTGGCCGGCAGAGGTCACTAACTTAAGTGAGTTGCATGAGCCGCTGATTACGATGACCAAAGAGTTGGCGATAACCGGACAGGAGAGTGCCAAAACCATGTACGGCGCGCGCGGTTGGATGGCACACCACAATACCGATATTTGGCGCATTACCGGCGGTGTGGATCACACTTGGGGTTCATGGCCCACGAGCAACGCTTGGTTGAGTCAGCATTTGTGGGAAAAATATTTATACACGGGTGATAAAAAATATCTGGCTGATGTCTACCCGGTGATGAAATCAGCCGTCACGTTTTTCGAAGATTTTTTAGTTGAGTCGCCCAATAAAAAATGGCTGATCGTGTCGCCTTCAATGTCACCGGAAAATGCACCCAAGGCGACGGGTACAAAAATCGCGGCGGGTGTGACCATGGATAATCAACTCTTGTTTGATTTATACAGCAACACTATTGCTGCTGCAAAAATTCTAGGTGAGGATAAAAAACAAATCCCGATGTGGGAGAAAACACTCTCGCGCTTACCTCCAATGCAAATTGGCAAATATCATCAATTGCAGGAGTGGCTGGAGGACTGGGATGATCCGCAAGATAAACACCGCCATGTCTCGCATCTGTATGGGCTTTATCCCAGTAATCAAATATCGCCGATTCGTTCGCCGGAATTATTCAGCGCAGCCCGGGTAAGTATGGAACAGCGCGGTGACCCTTCTACCGGTTGGTCGATGAATTGGAAAATCAATTTATGGGCGCGTTTGTTGGATGGCGACCGCGCTTTTAAATTAATGCGTGATCAAATAAAACCCGCATTAACACTGGATGGCAGTGTTAATGAAAGTGGCGGTACCTATCCCAATATGTTTGATGCACATCCACCGTTCCAGATTGATGGCAATTTTGGATTTACTTCGGGTATGGCGGAAATGTTAGCGCAAAGCCACGACGGCGCAGTGCACTTGTTACCTGCATTGCCGCAGGCTTGGCCTGAAGGTGAAGTAAAAGGTTTGGTGATGCGCGGCGGTTTTGTGGTGGATATGCGCTGGGCTGAAGGTCAGATTAGGGAATTAAAAATACATTCGCGCCTGGGCGGCAATTTGCATTTGCGCACCCATTCTCTTCTGCCAGAGGTAAACAATTTCAAGGTGAAAAAAATTACGTGTAACGGAAAAAATCCCAATCCTTATTATCAGCAGGCTCAGATCAAAAAACCGCTAAAAAACACCACCAAAGCAATGCCGCAGCTATCGCTTGCAAATACCTATTTGATTGAAGTTATCACGGAAGCGGGGCGCGATTACGTTTGGGGCGCAAGCCAATAGGCCGATTAATGCTATATTCATCAACTCGGGTGTATAAGCAAAAACTCACCTCAATCAAGGAGACAGTATTATGAACAAGCTAATGTTAGGTTTTGTCACCGTTATCGGCACCACCGTTTTATCATCACAAGCTGAGCCAATCAACGTTGATATGAAAGCGGGGTTGTGGGAAAACACTATGACCTGGGATGCGGATAGCGCCAAGGAAATGCAGGCCATGCAAACCGATCAAATGAAAGCGGCTATGGAACAAATGAAAGAGCAATTTGCCAATATGCCGCCGGAGCAGCGTAAGCAAATGGAAGCGATAATGGCTCAATCGGGTATGGAAATCAAAGATGACGGCGTTAGTTTCAAGAATGATCAGGTGCAGGTATCGCCATCGGGAACTAACGTAAAAAGTTGCATTACCCAAGCAGAAATTGATCGTGGTGAGTTGCCTGATGATGTCGACGGCTGCAAATCTACTATTACAAAAATCAGTGCCACCCGGTTCAAATCTACCTATGTGTGTTCAGGTGAAGAACAAGCCAGGGGAGAGAGTGAGGTGAATTTTCACTCACCTAAACATTATTCGGGCACAGGAACCATGGTGCATATAATGAACGGGGAAAAGCGCACCATGAATTTTAAAATGGAAGGTAAGTGGTTGGACAGTGATTGTGGTGATATCAAACCAGCACAATAGCTGGAACATAGCGGTAAATTTTTAAAACATGGGCGCGATTGGCGCCCTTGTTTGTTATCCAACGACAAATTTCACCGCAACACCTAGCAGGGCACAAATCCCCAATACTTTTATGATGCTCATCTTCCAATAAAATAATAGAGCACTGGCGAGAACACCTATCACCAATACGATCCAATCTAGTTGCGACAGCCAGCCTGACTCGGTGCCTTCCGGCCAGAGCGTGTGATAAGCAAAAAATAATGCGAGGTTAATAATCACACCCACTATCGCAGCAGTAATTGCTGTTAGCGGTGCAGTGAAGTGCAAATTGCTTTGGGTGGACTCCACCAGGGGGCCACCGGCGAGAATAAAAATAAACGAAGGTAAAAACGTAAACCAGGTCACCAGTGTTGCAGCAATCGCGCCTGCTAAAAATAATTGCTCGGTGCCGAGAAATTGTTGGGTATAGGCACCCACAAATCCTACAAACGCGACCACCATAATTAATGGTCCGGGGGTGGTTTCCCCCAACGCCAAACCATCCATCATTTGTGCGGGTGTCAACCATTGGTAATTAACCACTGCACCTTGGTAAACGTAAGGTAGAACGGCATAGGCACCGCCAAACGTCAGCAGTGCCGCGGTGGTGAAAAACCAGGCCATTTGGGTAAAACCGTGTTGCCAACCGAAACTGGTGCCGAGCAATAGCATGGGCAATATCCACAGTAATAATCCGCATGTAATCACTAATAGCAAGCGTGCTGTGCGAAATGTTGCATGCGCGGGTGGGGGCGTCGCATCATCGATAATCGCGGCACCGTAATTTTTTTGGTTCGCTTGGTGTTTGGCGCTTGCATTAAATAATTGCGGTGCAAATTTTCCACCTGACCAGCCGATAATTCCCGCCGCTAACACAATTAATGGGAAGGGCAGGTGCAGTGCAAAAATCGCAACAAATGCGGCAAACGCGATGCCCCACAACCAATTGTTTTTTAAACTGCGTGAGCCAATGCGATGCGCTGCCTGCACTACAATAGCGGCCACTGCCGGTTTAATTCCGTAGAAAATTCCTGCGATGAGTGTGAGATCTCCATAGGCGATATAAAGCCAGGACAGCAAAATTAAAATAAACAGCGAGGGCAAAACAAATAAGACACCGGCAATGATTCCGCCCCAAGTGCGATGCATTAGCCAGCCAATATAGGTGGCGAGTTGTTGCGCCTCTGGCCCAGGCAATAACATGCAGTAATTGAGTGCATGTAAAAAGCGTTTCTCGGAAATCCAGCGGCGCTGCTCCACCAATTCCTGATGCATGATGGCGATTTGTCCGGCAGGGCCACCAAAACTGATAAAGCCTAATTTGAGCCAGAATTTTAGCGCTTGCCAGAGGCTGACTGGAGGGGGAGGTGTATTCATGCGCATGCCTTGTTATAGCTTTTCCGATAGGGTGCATCATAACAAGCAATTGGATTGCTCAACAGTAAGATGCCAGGGGGATGTAATCCGCTTGTCACAAAGTCGTCATATAGTGCTCCGCTTCATAGGTCGGTAGATATTTCCCTCGTCTATCGACTAATCGACAATGAAAACCAGAGAGCCTTTATGTCCCCCAAATCCCACAAGCATATGCATTACAACGTGGCCTTGGTCGATAAATTATGGAATTTAAAACGGCTGTGCGAAGCCCATTTAAAAATGCACATCCCGTTGAATATGGTATTGAAGGACGAAGAATATCGCGCTGAGTTGTTAGAAAAAGCCCTGACTGCGAATGATGATGAATTAACCAAACTGGTGTGGGATGTACGCCAGATGGAAGATTCCATAGTAACCGCCACCCATACTGGCGATGAGTTCTCCCCTAAAAAGAAAACCCGCGGCACCATTAAACTTAATTTTATTGCGGCAGCAGCCTGTTCGTTATTGTTGCTCTTGAGTGGATATTTACTGCGCTCATTTTTACCGCTGGATGCGGGTGAAGTGTTTGTGTTGCAGGCGATTACAGAAACGCGGGTGAAATCCGCGGTTAAACCGCAGCAACAAGTTTATGTTCCCGGTAGCCCGGTGATACGTGCGAGCAAGCCGCTCTTTCGTGTGCATGGTTCCAATACCGTTGGTGAAAAACTAACACCACGTTTGGTGGAATCTTATTTAATGGCACGCGGCGCAACGGATATTAAAACCGAGCAAGGTAAGGTGCCGACTGAAAAAGCGGTTAGCGCACAATTAAATGGTCGCATTGAATTTATTGAAATTCACGCTCATGGATCGAGTACTGCGTTTACCGATTTGCTGCAGGGCAGTGCAGAATTGGGTATGTCATCGCGTCGTATTAAAGAGCAAGAGCGCGAATTGTTATTAGGTAAAAGTGGCGATCTGACTGAGCCGGGCAGCGAGCATATTATTGGCTTGGATGGCTTGGCGATTATCACCCATACGCAAAACCCCATCGGCCAACTTTCGATTCCGCAATTGGTAAAAATATTTTCCGGCGAAGTGACTAATTGGTCTGAGTTAGGCGGTAAAGACTTGCCTATCATTCTTTATGCCCGCGACGAAAATTCCGGCACCTGGGATTCATTTAAAAGTATGGTGCTTGACCCAGCCAAGGTAACGCTTTCGCTTACGGCAAAACGTTTTGAGTCCAGCACGGAACTATCGGATTTAGTGGCAAAAGATGAAGGAGCTATTGGTTTTATCGGGTTGCCATATGTGCGCCGTGCAAAATTATTGGCAATTTCCACCACCAAAACATCCAAAGCGATTTTACCCACGCACTTTACCGTGAGTACAGAGGATTACCCGCTCGCACGCCGTTTGTATTTTTATCTTCCACAAAAAAATATCAATACCGATGCGGAAGAGTTTGTGAAGTTCAGTGCAACCGAGCGCGGCCAAAGTATCGTGGAAGATATAGGTTTGGTATCGCAAAACATTAAAACGGGCCAGCCGTTTAATAATAATTTTTACCCGGAAGAAATGCGCAGCCTGACGGCGCGCTCGCAGCGTTTGTCGATTAACTTTCGCTTTAAAGATGGCAGCGACGAATTGGATACCAAAAGTATTACGGACCTTGATCGCCTGGTGAAGTATGTAGAAATCAATTCCCCCAAACGTGTGCAACTCTTTGGTTTTTCTGACAGCGAGGGAGACAAAGCGCAAAATATTGAGTTGTCGTTGCGCCGCGCTAAAGTGGTTGAGCAGCATTTAATTGCGCGCGGGATTTATCCGTTGGTGGCGCGCGGTATGGGCGAGGAGGCACCGCTGGCGAGCAGTAAATCGGAAGAGGGGCGTCGCATGAATCGCCGTGTAGAGGTGTGGATTTTATAATCCCTCACCCCAGCCCTATCCCATAAACGAGAGAGGGCGCATGTCTTTTTCTCCCCTCTCCTTTTGGTAGAGGGGCCGGGGGTGAGGGCAGGTATTGGGAGATTATTTAACTTTAAAAAATTCCATCATCTGCTGCAATTGCAAGGCTTGGCTGGTGAGTTCTTCTGCCGTGGAATAAAGTTCCTCTGCGGATGAAGAGTTTTGTTGGGTGGCGATACTGATTTGCGAAATCGCGATGGTAATTTGGTTGGCGCCCATGGTTTGCTCATCGCTCGCGGCAGAAATTTCCTGCACTAGATCTGCGGTCTTTTTAATCGCCGGGACTATTTCATCCAATAACTGCCCTGCGCTTTCCGCCAGTTTGGCTGAGCCCTCTGCCAATTCGCCAATTTCTTTCGGTGG
>NZ_JBRFPI010000145.1:0-10070 GCF_053579595.1 Cellvibrio sp. | reverse complement strand
CAAAGTACTGCAGGTACTGGTGCAACAAGAACAGCCCCGGATCGTGCTATTAGGGAAGCAGTCCATTGATGGTGACCACAACCAAACCGGACAAATGCTGGCAGCGCTCTGTGGCTATCCACAGGGTACGTTTGCGTCCCGTATTGAATGCAAAGGCGATGAGGTCTGGGTAACGCGTGAATTGGATGGAGGCTTACAAACTCTTGCGCTGAAACTTCCCGCCGTAATCACCACCGACTTGCGCCTTAATCAGCCGCGCTACCCAACAATGCCCAACATTATGAAGGCGCGCCAGAAGCCGCTCACGGTAATTCCACTGGCAGATTTGGGGTTGAATCTGCAAGCGCGCCTGCAAACTCTGGCGTTCGAAGCCCCCAGGATTCGCCAGCATGGAATCAAGGTGAAAAGTGTTGCCGAATTGGTGGATAAACTGCGGCAGGAGGCCAAGGTGCTATGACGTTATCAAATAATCCGGCAATTTTGGTGTTGATCGAGCAGGATTCAAGTGGTTTCAGCTTGATCAACCTCAAGGTGATGGGGGCGGTTGAGCGTCTGCTTCATTTTGTCGATCTTGAGGTTGATCTATTGGTCGTCGGTAAGGATTGCGCTGCAGTCGCCGGCATGGCCGCACGTATTCCGGGTGTTCGCCAGGTGTTGCTTGCTGACAGTGATAGCGGCGAGCATCAGTTGTCCGAAACACTTGCGCCCTGGTTGTGTGGGCTCGCTGGCGGCTATGCCTATCTCTGTGTGGGCGCGACTACCTTCGGAAAAAACCTGTTGCCACGTGTGGCGGCATTGATGGATATCCAGCCGGTTACAGATGTGGTCACCATACATTCAGACTGCGAATTCTCCCGCCCCATTTATGCGGGGAGCGCACTTGTCCGTGTGCGTACCGAGCAACAAACTAAACTCTTGAGTGTTCGTGCGAGTGCTTTTGAGAATGTCACTTTGGGAGAAAGGATTGCGGCTATAGTGCCCATCACGCCGCCTCCGGTGCAAAACATGAGCCGTTTTATTGACCAGCAACAGATGCAGGCAGAGCGGCCAGACCTTGCCTCGGCGCGTGTGGTGATATCGGGCGGGCGTGGGTTGCAAGCCAGTGAGAATTTTCAGCTGCTCTACCGCTTGGCAGATAAGCTAGGTGCTGCGGTTGGTGCATCCCGCGCAGCAGTCGACGCCGGTTTTGCCCCCAACGAGATGCAAGTCGGCCAGACCGGTAAAGTGGTGGCTCCAGAGTTGTATATTGCGATAGGGGTATCGGGGGCCGTACAACATCTGGCGGGTATGCGCGATTCACGGGTAGTGGTGGCGATCAATAAAGACCCGGATGCACCTATCTTTCAAGCGGCAGATTATGGTTTGGTTGCCGATTTATTTGATGCGGTGCCCGAGTTGATCGAGCTTTTATAAAGGTGGTGTAACAAGTACGCTTAACCTTATCCCTAAAGCCGCTAATACAGCGGCTTTTTGTTTTTTTCGCTACAATGCCGCCCCATTCATCCTCTTCACGTTTCTATCAGGCTTAATCGACCATGAATCTCGAACAATTTGAAACCTGGGCTATGTACATTTGTGGCGGCGGGCTGATTATCTTTATGTTTTTTATTGTGTGGGATCTCGCTAAAAAATCCAAAGCGGGCCGATTTGGCACCTTCATCCTGTTTGGTGTGCTGGGTTTTGCGATTATGGTATTTGTGATTAAAGAAGTATTTGTACACATCCTCAGCTAGCCTATGAAGGCATAGCATTGATTCCAATTGTCATCACTGTGGGTTAACCATGCTTCATTTTTTTGTCCCCGCCACCAAGGTTCAAAAAGACCGCGCCATCATGCGCGAAACCGACGCGCGCGTTGCCAAATACAGCCGACGCGGTTTGATTCTTAATTTTATTGTCTTTGTTCTCTGTCTAGCGTTCGGTGACTTTCAGGAAAAAGAACACAACCTGGCGATAGTGCTGGTGACCGGATTACTGCTGGTGACTCTGGTGCGTAGTTATTATTTGTTCCGTTTCGATACGCTTTACGCCCGCGCACCCACACGCTGGCGTAACCAATACTTTTTCGCATCCTGTCTTGGCGCTGCCTGGTGGAGTGTGATTTTGGTAACACTGACCTGGTTGCAGGGGATGCGCGACGAAACCTTGGTGATGTGGCTTTATTCGGTTGTTTTTTATTCCAGTGTCGCCAACGTTTTTGCACCTTACCGCCATTTTCTGAGTTTGTATTTAGCGATAGGTCAGGTGCCTGCTGCTATTACCGCCATTATGCTCGGCACCGCGGAAGGTGCCTTGTACGGCTGCATTATGTTGGTGTTTTACGTGATGCTCAGCCATCAGGGAAAGGTCACCTCGCTTGCTTACTGGGAGCGGCTGGAAGCGCATTATTCTCTGCGAGAACGCGCGCAAGGTTTGGAAAATGAAAAGCGTACCTCACAGGCGCAGATCGAATTAAAAAATGAATTTTTGGTAAACCTCGGGCAGGAGATTCGCTCGTCAATTAGCGATGTAATGAGTACGCTCTCGTTAATCGACGACAGTCAACTTTCCGAGCATCACCGCGAATTGCTCACTACCGCGAACAAAGCGACTGGCCGGCAAATCGATTTGGTAAATAACGTGGTCGATTTCTCCAAGATCACCACAAAAACACTAGTGCTGGATGAAGTTGAATTTGATCTGCGTCGTGTGCTGGAAAAATTTGTACAGGATTTTACGCTCGATGCACATCAGCAAGGCATTGAGCTGTATTACAGTTTTGATCCGAATATGCCGTTGCGGGTCAAAGGGGATGTGGCGCGTCTGAACCAAATTCTGGCGACCCTCCTAAACCACACACTCAAAGCTAGCCGAATTGAGCATGTCTATATTGAGGCGCGGTTTCATCAGGAGCAGGATGATCTAGGCGAGTTGCAGGTTATCATCAGCGATAGCGAAAAAAATGTTGCGGGAGAAAATGATCCTGAGGCTCATGAGAGCAACCAAAAAGGCATAGGCTTGTCGATCTGTAAAGGCTTGGCAGAATGCATGGGTGGCAGCATTCATTTGCGTGAAAATAAAAATCGCGGCAATCGCATTTTTATTAATGTCACACTGCAGGTGGTATCCCATGAAGATCGCCGTTTTGGCTCAGAGCAGAAGTTGCGCGGTAAGCGCGCGTTATTGGTCGACCTGCCTGATAGCAACGCTAATGCATTGGCTGACGAAATCAATGCTTGGGGTATGAGTACTACCATTGCGTCTGGGCAGGAGCAAACAATTACAAAATTACGTGAACAAGCTGCGAACAACACTCCCTTTGATTTAGTGCTGATTTTTACCAAACTCAATAATATGAATGGTTTGGCACTGTCGCGCGAAATAGCGGCGCACCCTGATATCGCTGATGTGAAACAAATTATCGCCATGAGTATATTGCAGAGCGATAGTCCGGAAATGAAGTTGCATTTGCGCAGTCACCCGCAAATCTGTGTGATTGAAAAACCGATTATGCGCAGGCGTTTACACGATGTGGCGGTGCAAAAACTATTGAATCTGAATATCGATGACGAACGTAAACCCCAAGAGAGGGATGTGCTTGGATTGGCGGTGATGCCGCGCGTTCTTCTCGTTGAGGATCATCGTGTAGATCAAATGGTAATTAGTGCCATGCTAAAAAAGCTGGGCTGCTATGTGCAAATTGCGAATAACGGCTCAGAAGCAGTTGAGATCGTTGAGAAAGAGCGGTTTGATCTGGTTCTAATGGATTACGACATGAAAGAGCAGGACAGCATAATCGCCACCCAAAAAATCCGCGCGCATGAACGTGCGAGCAACAGTCTCCGGCATTTGCCGATTGTGGCAGTAACCGCAGCACAATCTGATTCTGATCAAGAGGTTTTATCCGCAGGAATGGATGACCATATTAGTAAACCGATCCGTTACGATGATCTGGAAAGCCGCTTGCAGCGTTGGTTGGAAAACTCCCGAGTGTAAGCATGTTGAGATCTATAGGATAAGAAGCGTTTATAAGCGTAAACATGCAGGCTAAAACAAAATGCCGCTGATATTATCAGTGGCATTTTCATTTTCAGGGATGTGCGTTTTTGTTATACCAGTCCTATAGTTTTACTTGTTCAATCGTTATCACCACTACTAAAAATACATCTAAAAAAAGGTTCGGTCATGCGGATATTCGGCCAGTACACCCTTGTTAAAACTCAACAGCTAATCGGATTAACTTTCCTTCTCTTGCTTGCCAGTTGCGGGCAGGGGACATCAGAAACAGCGGCACCTGATGGGCCGCCAAATTTTGCAGCACCCACTACGTCGGCAAGCCAGGCGCAGAGCATTAGCGGCGCACGTATTTTGGTGTTTAGCAAGACGGCGGGTTGGCGTCATGATTCAATTCCCGCTGGCATAGCTGCGTTTGAAAAATTGGCTAAAGAGCATCAATTTTCGGTGTTGGCGACAGAAGACGCGACAATGTTTACCGATGCCGAACTGAGCCAATTCAATGCAATTGTGTTTTTAAACACCACGCTCAATGTGCTTGATGAAAATCAGGAATTGGCAATGGAGCGCTACATTCAAGCGGGCGGTGGTTTTGTGGGTATCCATGCAGCTGCCGATACCGAATGGGAAGGCGATTGGTTTTGGTATCGCAATTTGGTGGGTGCAGTATTTAAGGATCATCCCAACACGCCAAATAATGTGCAGCAAGCGACAGTGAATTTTGTCGATAAAAAACATTTGTCGACTGAGGCCTTGCCAGATGCCATCAGTGTGGCCGATGAGTGGTACAACTATCGCGATATGTATGAATTTATCAACGTGGTTGCCAAGGTTGATGAGTCAACATACCAAGGTGGCGGGCACGGCCATGATCACCCCATTTCCTGGTATCACGATTATGATGGCGGCCGCGCGTTTTACACGGGTATGGGGCACACCAGTGAATCATTTTCTGATCCGAACCTGTTGCAGCACTTGCTTGGCGGTATGGCTTATGCGGTAGGTTTGAATCATCGCCCAGGTTTTAAGCCGCGTTTGGATTACACCAAATCCAGACCGGAAAATAATCGCTTTATTAAAAAGACCTTGGTCGAAAAGTTAGATGAGCCAGTGAAGCTGGCATTTTTCCCGAATGGCGATGCGTTAATTGCATTGCGCCCTGGCGCCTTCCAGCGCGTTGATTATATAACCGGCCAAATCAGCGATGCGGGCAAGTTGCTAGTTGGTTACGATAAGTTTCAGGAATGGGGTTTGGTTGGTGTGGCGGTTGATCCTGATTTTGATAAAAACCAGCGCATCTATGCGGCATTCACAGTGAAGGATGAAGCCGGGAATGTTGCGCAGCGTTTGTCACATTTTTTGTGGCGCAACAACCAAGTCGATGCCACAACCGAACAAAAAGTCCTGCAGTACCCGATCGATAATAATTGCTGTCATACCGGCGGCGATTTGCAATTTGGCAACAATGGCGAATTATTTTTCTCCACTGGCGATAATACCAATCCGCACGATCAGGATGGTTATGCACCGCTCGATTTTCGCACGGGCATGAAAAAGAACGATGGGTTGCGTGGTGCCGGTAATACCAACGACTTGCGCGGGAAGGTGTTGCGCATAAAGCCTAAAGCAGAAGGTGGTTACGATATTCCTGCCGGAAACTTATTCACTGACGCTGCTCAAGGCCGCCCGGAAATTTATGTGATGGGCGCGCGCAACCCTTACAGCATCACTTTTGATAAAGCTAACAGCACGTTGTTTTACGGTGATGTCGGCCCCGATGCAAGCAATGATTCCGATGAAAAAGGCTCGCGCGGTTACGATGAAATTAATCGCGTAACGGCGCCAGGTAATTTCGGTTGGCCGCTGGTTATCGGACAAAACAAAGCATATAACCAATACGATTATGTAACGAAAAAATCCGGTGATCTGGTTGATGTAAACAATCCGGTTAACTACTCGCCCAATAATACCGGCGCAAAACAATTGCCTCCCGCACAACCAGCGTTTATTGCTTATCCCTACGGAACATCCGATGTGTTTCCTGAAATGGGTACGGGCGGGCGCACGGCCTTGGTCGCCGATGTTTATCGCTCTGGTGATTATCCTGAATCGGTAAACCGTTATCCTGCATATTACGACAATAAATTATTTATCCTCGATTTTATGCGCGCTTGGTTAAAAGTGGTGAGTTTTGATGAGCAAGGGCGCATTCAAAAAATTGAGCCTTTTGCCCCGCAAATTAATTACGCATTGCCGATTGATGCACGCTTTGCACCCGATGGTACTTTGTATGTACTTGAATATGGTATGTCATGGTTTACCGGCAACCCGGATGCGCGCCTTGCTCGGATTGAATATGTTGGTGCCGGTAACCGTCCACCTGTTGCGGAAATTACGTTAGACAAAACCCAATTTGGCGTCCCGGCAACCATTAATGCATCAGCGAATAAATCAGTGGATTTGGATGGCGACAAAATTACTTATGCATGGAAGTTGCACTGTGCCGATGCAGCCTGTCCTGAGCGTGCTTTAGGTGATGCCGTTGAGTTGAATTTGGCGTTGGATAAACCGGGAAAATACAATCTGGATTTGGCAGTAACCGATGCGCAGGGGGCAAAGTCATTGTTCACTGCGCCACTTGAAATTGGTAACGAGCCGCCAGTGATTAGCTTCTCTACTACAGAAAACCAATCGTTTTTCTGGTCTGACACCAAACAGTTTAATTATGCGTTCTCTGTTAATGATAAAGAAGATGGTACTGTCAGTGAGGTAGAAAATGGTAATCCACTGGTTACTTTTACTTATGTAGAGCCGGAGAAAAAATCTGCACTTGGGCATCAAGCTGTTAATTTAATTGATCAAGGTAAAGCGTTGGTTGATGCGAACAATTGCTTGGGTTGCCATAAGCTGGATGAAAAAATGGTTGGCCCGGCATTCCGCGAAGTTGCTAAAAAATATCAAAAAGATTCCAAAGCAATCGCGTATCTAGTGAATAAACTTGGCAATGGCGGCGCAGGTGTGTGGGGTGAAATGAATATGCCGGCGTTCTCCGGTTTGAGCGAAGCTGAACGCACCGCACTGGCCACTTATGTGTTATCGCTGGCGGAAGATCATTCGCCTAAAGGTTTGGCATTGGCAGGTACCGTTGATCTTAAATCGCATCAAAAAAAATCGGCATCTTTAAACGCAGATAAACCCTACACCTTAAGTGGTGAGGCGTATATTTTTACTGCAAAGTACAAGGACAAAGGCGCAAATAATTTCTCGTCAATTGAGGTAGGTAAACAAATCAAACTTATCCCGGCGCGGTTGGATTTTTATAGTGTGTATGTACCAACTTCTGCGACCAAAGAAGCCAAGCAAGATACATTCTATGATGTTAAGTCAATTATGGTTCCCGCTAGTGAAGAAGTCTCTGGATTCGCGTTTGGCCGCTATGATTTGACTGCAGTGAAGTCCGTAAAAATAGGAGCGTTGTTTTTTAAAGAGCCGACTACATGGCTATTCGAAATTCGCCGCGGCAATGCCGAAGGTGATGTGCTGGCTTCGGGTACCATTTCACCTACCAAGCTAAAAACCTATGGGCGCAACAGTATTCCCTTAAAAGAAACCAGCGGCTTCACCGAGTTGTATATCAACATAAAACCTGAACAGAAGACTGCAGCAGAAGTGCGGTTGCATGACATCAGTTTCGAGAAATAAAACCGGTTTGCGGCAACATATATTGCAGATAAAAAAACCCGCTGAAAAGCGGGTTTTTTCGTTTAAGACTTGCGTCTTATTTTTTCTCGGCCTTACACAGCAACAGTTTGGATCTCTACCGCAGCAATACGCTTGCCTTCGTTAGCCGAGTTTTGGTAGCTCTCAATTTCGTTGAAGTTGAGGTAGCGATAAATCTCGGAAGACATGCTGTTGATTTTGCTCGCGTAGCTTTGGTATTCCTCTGGTGTTGGCAGCTTACCGAGTACCGCAGCAATAGCAGCCAATTCAGCAGAAGCCAGATACACGTTCGCGCCTTCACCCAAACGGTTCGGGAAGTTACGGGTAGAGGTAGATACCACCGTTGATTTTGGAGCTACACGCGCCTGGTTGCCCATGCACAGTGAGCAGCCTGGCATTTCGGTGCGGGCACCTTTAACGCCATAGATGCTGTAGTAGCCTTCTTCCATCAACTGATGCTCGTCCATTTTGGTGGGCGGGGCAATCCACAGACGGGTCGTTAACTCGTCTTTGGTTGAGGCCAGTAATTTACCCGCAGCGCGGAAGTGACCGATGTTGGTCATGCACGAACCGATAAACACTTCATCAATCTTCGCGCCTTGAACTTCAGACAATACTTTCACATCATCCGGATCGTTCGGGCAGGCGAGGATTGGCTCTTTAATGTCAGCCAGATCGATGTCGATAACGGCCGCGTATTCTGCGTCTTTATCGGCTTCCATCAGTTCAGGGTTGGCAATCCAGGCTTCCATCTTCTGTGCGCGGCGCTCAAGGGTGCGGATATCGCCGTAACCTTGTTCGATCATCCAGCGCAGCATGGTGATGTTGGAAGTCATGTATTCAATGATGGGCGCTTTGTCCAACTTGATAGTACAACCAGCCGCTGAACGCTCAGCCGATGCGTCAGAGATTTCAAACGCTTGCTCTACTTTCAAGTCAGGCAAACCTTCAACTTCAAGAATGCGGCCAGAGAAAATATTCTTCTTACCCTTTTTCTCAACAGTCAGCAAACCAGCTTTGATTGCGTACAGCGGAATCGCGTTTACCAGATCACGCAATGTGATGCCTGGTTGCAATTCGCCTTTGAAGCGCACCAGAACAGACTCCGGCATATCGAGTGGCATAACACCAGTCGCCGCAGCAAAAGCTACCAAACCGGAACCGGCCGGGAAGGAGATGCCGATTGGGAAACGGGTGTGTGAATCGCCACCAGTACCTACGGTGTCAGGCAGCAACATACGGTTCAACCAGCTGTGGATGATGCCGTCGCCTGGACGCAGTGAAACACCGCCGCGGGTCATAATGAAGTCGGGCAGGGTATGTTGGGTTTCAATATCTACTGGCTTTGGATAAGCCGCTGTGTGACAGAAAGACTGCATGGTCAGGTCGGCAGAGAAGCCAAGGCACGCCAAATCTTTCAACTCATCGCGGGTCATAGGGCCAGTGGTGTCCTGTGAACCTACGGTAGTCATGTAGGGCTCGCAGTAAGTGCCTGGGCGAATACCTTTAACGCCGCATGCCTTGCCCACCATTTTCTGTGCGAGGGTATAACCCTTGCCGCTATCAGCCGGTGCTTCTGGCAGGCGGAACAAAGTGCTTGCAGGCAAGCCCAATGATGCACGCGCTTTGGTGGTCAGGCCACGGCCGATGATCAGTGGGATACGGCCGCCAGCTTGAACTTCATCCAACAATACGTCTGATTTGAGGCTGAATTCTGAGATCACAGCACCGGTAGTGGCGTTGAGGATTTTGCCCTCGTAAGGACGGATCTCAATTACATCGCCCATGTTCAGGTTATCAACCGGTGCTTCAAACACGAGTGCGCCAGCATCTTCCATGGTGTTGTAGAAAATCGGCGCGACTTTGCTGCCGATACACACACCGCCGGTACGCTTGTTAGGTACGCCCGGAATATCTTCACCGATAAACCAGAGTACTGAGTTGGTTGCTGACTTACGTGAAGAACCGGTACCGACTACATCGCCCACAAATACCAATGGATAGCCTTTGGTTTTCAGTGCTTCGATTTGTTTGATTGGGCCGATTTTGCCTGGCTCATCAGGGGTGATGCCATCGCGCGCCATTTTGAACATGGCGAGTGAGTGCAGGGGGATATCAGGGCGTGACCAGGCATCAGGTGCTGGTGACAGGTCATCGGTATTGGTTTCGCCGGTGACTTTGAAAACGGTGAGCTTGGTGCTCTCGGGAACTTTAGGTTTGCTGGTGAACCACTCGGCATCAGCCCAGGATTGCATCAACTCTTTCGCATGCGGGTTGCCCGCTTTTACTTTTTCTTCTACATCGTGGAATGCATCAAACATCAGCAAGGTATGCTTGAGTTCTTTGGCAGCCAAAGG
>NZ_JBRFPI010000144.1:0-10070 GCF_053579595.1 Cellvibrio sp. | reverse complement strand
AATGCCAATTCTTCCTCGTGTTGCTCTATGTTGATATGCAATAAGAAGTAACAGAAAGGTTAAAAATTGGACTCTTTGTGTTGGGGGGGCAGGTTTTAAGTTTGCTTAGGTTATAGATAGCTGCACAGGGCGAGTGCACAGCTATTCTGGATCGATAGGATTAGTTGTGTAATTGGAGTTATTCTTTAGTGTCCGCTGGCTTCTCTATTGACATTGAGCTGCGAAATGCCTTGGTAACTGCTTCTGCATCCTTATTATTCTTTATTACATAGGGGGTGATGAGAATAATAAGTTCTGTTCTTTCGGTGGCGCGCTTGGATGAAGTGAATAGTATTTTCCCGATCACCGGAATTTTGTTGAGGTAAGGAATTTTGGTGCCTCCATCACTCTCGGTGGTGTTAATCAGGCCGCCTACTAATATTGAGCCACCATCCTGAATTGTTAGCGCTGTAGATATGCTGCGTGAAAAAATGCTGGGTGTAAGGCTGTTGTCGGTATTTAGGTTAGTGCTCAACTCCTGATTAAGGGATAGATCGACTTGTCCTCCGGCAAACACTACTGGTGTTACTGATAAGCTATTGCCTGTTTTGCGATATTGGTTGAGTTGGGTAACTGCGCCCCCTGCATCCGGGTTGGTAATTGTAGATGCCTGGATGGGAATGTCGGTGCCAACGTTAATGTTCGCCTCTTCACCGCTTCGCACTAAAATTCTGGGGGTTTGCAGAATTTTTACCTTGCTGTCGCTGTTTAGCAGATTCAATACGGCGCGAGCTGAGCCTGAGCTGTTAATAGGGAAATATTGTAGGCCGGAGCCATCTTTTCCCGTAGAAAATGATACGGTTTTTGCCAAATCCGCACCAAATAGGCCCGAGCTGAGATTGTTGGCCGCCCAGCTAACGCCATAGTCCAGGGAATCGGATAGGGATACCTCAGCGATGATTACTTCAATCAAAACCTGCAATGCTTCTTTATCAAGCTGTTCAATAGTAGGGAGTAAACTCATCCACTCATTATTTGTGCCGTAAAAAAGAAGGGCGTTTCTTGCAGGGTCAACAACCAGCTGATTATTGCGCGGTGCTGCGCCAGTGTCTTTAGCTCCATTTGACTCAGCTGTTGCGCTGATTGAGGGGCCGGTGCGGAGTTGATTTATGGTTTCTGCAATGCTCGTCGCAGAGGTTCTTTGCACTTCATAGTAGAAGGCGCTCTCTCCTTTGGTTTGTTTAAGTGGTTTATCCAGCTCTTCAACCCATGATTTTACAAAGCTCAATATGTTGGGGTCGGCAGCAAAGGTGATAATGCTGTTGGTTTCCTCAATAACGAAGAAGTTAACGGTGCCGTTTTGCCCAACGGTAGCGTTATAGCCTTGCGCTTTTAGCATCTCTACTAAACGCTGAGCGAGCTTGTCGGCACCGAGGTAACGAGGCTCTATGCGGATGCTATTGCGGCCCCGCATTAGAGGCTGGTCTACAAGCTTTACTACTTCGGCTGCCTGTTTTACCACTTCTAATGTGCCCTGTAACCACACTGCGTTGCGCGCAGGGTCTGAGCGAAATGTGGCTTTTTGGCCTTCAAATGCCTGGCTTAGCCAACTGACCGCCTGCTGCGCCTCAACAACGTTTAAATTCATTAAATAAAAAACGGGTCGGTGCGTTGTGGGTACGTTAGGTAGTGCATTTCCACTAACAATAAGCGGCGGTTCGGTTCTGGCCCCTGTGGGAGAGTAGTTAAATTGAAGCAGCTCTCCGTCTGCTTTAATTGATATGCCATAGGATTCAAGAACATTGGCTCCCGCTTGATATAGCTCCTCGGGAGGTAGTGGTGAATCTATCCGCAAGGTGACAAGGTCTTTTAGGTTGCTGATTTGTGGATCCAAATGAAATGAGAGTCCAAGCAGATTGCCATAAACTTCATTAATAAATTCCGGTAAGGGTAATCCTTCAATATTCAGTTTGCTTGGCTTCCCGGTGAGGGGGATCTTATTTTCAAGTTGGAGTGCGCTAGTAACAAGTGTTTTGGCTGGTTGGCTGGGTAAGTTGCTGAAGCGCGTTTTTGTTTCCTTTGAGGGAGAGTTTTGAGCTTCAGTTGATTCGGTTGAATCTTTGGTTATGTTTTTTTCAGAGCTATATTTTCCATCTACCAGTGTTTCCGGGATCGACATATCGTAAGTGCGAATTGGGCTGCAGCTTGTTAAAGTGCCCAATATAAGCAGGCTAAAAGCAAATTTTATGCGCTGTGCAGAGGTGGTCAGGTTGAGATTTATGTGAGTGTTCATGAGTTGTTACTGGATGCCGTTATTTGGGTTTTGGTAAAGGGTTCGTTGATTTTTTGCGTCTTCGAATTCGTAATAAATTGCCTGTTCTGTAATCTCTATTAGAAGCTCATTATTCGGCAAGCTATCACCTTGAAACAGGCGCAGTATTTCCAATTTGCTTTTTTCCGGATTTAACACTTCTATAAGTGCGCAGAACTCATTGCCTTCCTTGATGATCCCTTTGAGTTTCCAGTCTTTCAATGTTGTCGGGTTCTTGTTGGTGGAGTCATTGATGTTGTTGGCCTTTGTGGTGGACCATATATAATTATTTTTTAGGTAGGCCGCATCTTCCGCTGTTGTCTGTGCGGATACAAACTCTTCCGCTTGCCAGATATCAGCTTTGGATTGTATTTCGATCAGCTCTATTGCGGGTTTTAGTGTGATATAGGCTGTGAGCACCACTAGGAGTGCGGCACCTATTGGCAGCACTTTTGAAATGCGGTTTTTGTTGAGGAGGGCTAGCATTGATTTCATTGCGCAGCAGCACTATTGTTATTTGTGATTTTGAAGTAGCTCACAATAAGCAGGCTCATTCGTGTTTGCCGTGCTTGGCCAAGCTCCGCCCGTTCAACAACTAAGTATGACGGGTGCTGCTCTATTTGGGCAAGAACATTGATTGTTTTTTGCTCGTCGAATAGTGCATCTACTTTCGCCGCAACTCTGTAAATTCCTGGAGTGCCTGTCATTTCGGTCGGGGCGTCCACATCAATGCGTGTACGACTTAGCTTTTCATTGGATGCAAGATCTGAGAGCCAATTTTGCATGGTAGCTTGAGCAATACCCGGTGATTTTGCTAATGCGATTTTTGTGTTTAGTTGTCGTTCTAGTTCTTTACTTTGCTCAGCTCGGGCGGTCCAAAGGTTTTCGCTCGCTGTTCGCGTGATTTTGGCTTCGTTTTCTAACGCAGCAGTCAGTTCGCTAGTTAGTGCGGCTCGGTAATCTGTTAACCACCATAGGGGCTGCGAAATAAGGATAAAAAGTACAAGCCCGATCCCTAGGCGTAGATGCAAATTTTCTGAAAGCTGTAGCTTCGCCTTTTCTGCTTGCAGCTTAAGCTCTCGCTTGAACTCCTGTTTATCTAGCATGATGGGTTCTGATGATGAGGATGAATTTATATTGATTGTTTTGTGGCGCTTTATCGAGTGATGCGGAAATGACAAAAGGTAGCCCTTCCAGAGCCTGTAGCAATTTGAGGGTCTGGATTTTATCACCTTCGACAATTATTTCTAGTTTATCTAGAGCATACATCCATTCTTTAAGTTCCGCATTTTGGTCCTGCATTGTTTTGCTTATATTTGCAAGCAGGGCCCTTTGTTGAGGAAAGTCTACAGCTTTCAGTAATTCTTTAATGTTTTGATTGATTGAAATGGCTGTTTCCCGGGCTTCCAATACAGGGTTAAGTTTTTTTGAGGCGATCTCTATTCGCGTCTCTACATTGCTAATGGCAATAAGTGTTATGACAACTGCGGTGGCGTTCCATAATATACCGGCCGCGACTACGGTAAGACCGGCGCCAAAAACCCAAGGTTCCCATTTTAAGGTTTGCAACAAGGGGATGACTTTATTGCGGTTGCCCCATGGCCTCGCTGATAAAGGTATTTCTTCTGGGTGTATTGATGATTTGCGCAAGCGCTCATGTAACTCGTCGGGACTGGTATTTGAATTGGAGGGAAGGGAGATTCCCCTTATTATTTGCAGCCATGTGTCTGTGCTTGGTGGTGTCGCCAGCCATTTTTCAGCCAGTAAAAGTTCCTTTTCCCAGATTTGACATATGAATCCGCCATCTATAGATGCGATGCATGTAGCTGATGACTGGTTTTTGGGGTAGAGAATCGATTCTGGAATTTGTTCGACCACCGTAATGCCCAGCTCTGCTATTTTCTCCTGAGCATTAGCGTTATCCCAAATCCATACCATAGCTTGAGTTTGATCCCAAGCTATATATGATGCAGTGGATGAAAAAGGAGACCAGCGTTGGATAAGCAAGTTGAGCGCTTGGGCGCGATGTTTTTTTGGCGTGCGACTAAGATTAAAAACTTTATATAGACATTGGCTGCGCCCTATTACCCATTGTCCTCTGATGGTCTGCTTTTCGGGGAGCTGAACTTCATCCTTTAGTTGAATATACCTACTGATCGAAAAGGTTTGTTTGAGGCTTGACGGGGTTAGTCTTGACATAGTGGGTAGGTAATTTTAAGGAAATATCGCTGGCAATCAACCAGGGCGCGCCGCGACTGGCAACATTGTTTAATTCTATACTAACCTCACGATCAAGTCGCGCTCCTTTATGCCAAAAGTGAATGCGTAAGGTTGCGCTAGGTAATACTCTTATGATATCGAATTGGTCGGTGAGCTTTTGTTTGCTGCGTGCCTCTGCGTCTAGTAAATGTTGGAAGGGGGCATTTTCGCGGGCTTCAACGAGTGCCTCCGCTTGCGATTGAGTGAGGTTAAGTGCAATAACAAGAGCCTCTTTCGAGGCTGTATTGATATTAATGGCCGCTTTTCGGGAGGTGGTAAGATTGTCGAGGAGGTTAGGTGTTTCCCAAAGTTCTTTCGCCTCTTTCCATCCAATAATACGGCTTAGTTGAAACCGTGTTAGTAGTAATGAATTAGCTGGGGGGGGGAGTTTTTTTTGAATGTAGTGGTAGCGTTCTGCACCATTTAACCTGTGAGCATCATCGAAATCTTTAAAATCTAGTAATTTATCAATGAGGTCGGTGCTTTTCGATACGTCATAACCTAGATAAAGCAACATCAGGTAAAGGCCTGTGCTGTTGGGGGTGTTGATGCTCAGCAGTCCCGATTCATCTACGATGCTGAAATAGGCTGATCCGGTACCTTGATAAGCTGTGCCATCCAATCGTAATTCATTGCCGGTTGGTTGGGTAAGTCCTGCCCCCATATCATCTTCAAAAGCTGGTGCTCCCGATAAGAAGTTGTCTAAAGATATGTTTAATTTCTGCTCTGTTCCCTGTGGCGTCGGTACAGTGAGTCCTCCGGCAGACATGCCTTGCGTGCTTAATAGATAAAATAGTGTTGCCTCGGTTGAGGCTATATCAATGTCGCCTTGGGTGTAATTGTGTTGCTCTTGTGCGGTGGCAATGCCTGCCTCAACCCATTTGGCAAAAACTGCGGCTGCAAGCGCTAAAATTGCTAGCAGCCATATAGTGCCCACCAGGATAAATCCTTGTGGGTGTGTTATGAACGGTTTAGTTGAATTCATAAGTTTCTACGGGCGGAGCGCGCGTGTTGCTGACGGAGATGTACCAAAATACGGGCTCTTCGGATGACGAGCTTAATAGTATTCCTTTAGGTATGTTTTTATCACCAGGGTTTGATGGCCATTTATCATAAAGCTCTCCGTCATGGCCAAGAAACTGAAAGCGTAGGTCGTTGGTATCCCAGTTGGCAACTATTGTTTTGGGCACACTTTCCGAAGTATATGACAATTGTTGGCCGTGCTCGGTGTTTTCAACATGCCATGATGTGTTTGTGGGAATACCCACGTTGCCTGTCAGGTCCATCAGGGCAGTTCCTGTTATTGTGGTGCTTGTTCCTCGAAAAGCAGCTTGGTTCTCGTTAGGTGCTGTTTCAATAAACGATCTTGTCACTTGCCTGAACCAAATTTCTTGAAGATCGTGAATTTGATTATTTATGAGCTGGCGCTTTAAACGATCTTGTAAATTTATAGTGAACGAGAAGCCTTGCATTACCAAAGAGCCTACAAGTCCAACCAAAACAAGCACGACCAATATCTCTAGGAGTGTAAAGCCATGTGCCTGATTATTGGAGTAGGCATTTGCTTTGTCGCTCTTATTGAAATATGGGGCTAATCTCGCCTTTGTGGCCAACGAGCCGTAACTTAATGCTGCCGATAAACTCATCATTTTTCTCAATCTTTACTTCTGTTTGATAAAGTCCGACAAGAAAATCATTTTTTGAGCCGGTCGTAGACTTTCCTTCCCGAATTGGTTCAATTAAGTCTGAATTCCATGTAAGTTCATATGGTCCCAATTGTTTAATGCCATTGGGTACGCTCATAATATTTAAATCAGAGATATATTCAGCAGCGTTGCGGCTGATGCTATCTTTCTGATAGTTGCGCTCAATTTTATTGACGCTAACCAAGAGTCCGTTGATCCATGAAAAAATGGCAAGGCCGAAAGTTGCCACCATGGTAATGGCTACTATGGCTTCTAGCAGAGAAAAGCCTGCCATCAAGTCTTTAGGTTTGCTGAGGTGCATAATTGAGTTACTCGATAAGTGCAGGTTTGCAAAATGGCGGAGTGAGTTGAACGGTGATGACTTTAGTATATCTGTTGAATTTAACCGTTCCTCCACTACAGAATCCCAAGGAGCTGTAGGTAACACTTTTAGCCGAGGTATCAAACTCCCAATTTTCAGGCAGCGCTATCAGTTGGTCTTTTCCAGCTGTTAACGCTTCAGCAAGGCTTATCTCTTGTCCTTTTGAGAATGCTTTGTATGGTATTGTTCCTAGTTGAAAAAGTAGGTCGTCTTTTTGAAGTGAAAATTCCATAGCATCATACATTTTGGTAAGTCTGGGTGTCGCCATCCCCATAATAATACCCATGATGGCGAGTACGACCACTAATTCGAGCAAGGTGTAACCCTTGTGCGAGAATGTAGAGTGTTTCATTGTGCTGGAAGGTAACCTACATCGGCGTTGTAGTCTTCACCGCCTGGTTGGCCATCTGCACCCAATGAATAGAGTTCAAATGGCTGCTCCTTGGATGGAGCTAGCTTGTAGATGTAAGGGCGGTCCCATGGGTCCATAGGAACGCCGTCCTCTACATAAGGACCATCCCATAGAGAGGATGTATCTGAAGATTGGGATTTTTCCGCAAGTAACTTGAGGCCCTCTTCGGTTGTTGGAAATCTATTGATATCAAGCCTCATCGTTTGTAATGCCCCTTTTAGCATTTTGACTTGAGTTTCAGCTGTTTGCACCTTTGCTTTGTCTGCCTGCTTAAAAAGTCTGGGGCCTACCAAGCCCATTAGTAGCCCTATGATAACCAGGACAACTATCATTTCCAAAAGGGTAAAGCCTGCAGATGTTCTGGGGTATAAGCTTAATTTTTTCATGGAGCCTTCTACGTATGGGTGATTAAACAGCAATATCATTGGCGCTGGTAATTGCTAAAACAATTCCTAGGATAATTGTACCAATAGCTGATCCGATAATTAATATGGCTAGCGGCTCAATAAGTGATAACAAGCTTTTCATGCGGTTCCTGCTGGCTTGGTCATATAGGCGCGAAACTGACGCTAATGTGGCTGGTAGCTCCCCCGCTTTTTCTCCTACGCGAACCAAATTAATCGCTGTTGGAGTTATAACTTGTTCCTGCTCAAGCGCAAGAGATAGCGATACCCCTCCTTTTACTTTCTTTATCACCTGGGACATTTTTAGTTTTCGCCAAGGGATTCTTGATGCGCGTGAAGCTAGCGAAAGAGCGGTCATTAACGGTACTTTGTTCGAGAGTAAAACTCCTAACATTTTCGCCCATACAGCGATGTCGCTTTCATTAATCCAAGAGCCTAGAACAGGGGTTTTGCTCGCATAGTTTAGGGTCATGATGCGAAAACCACTATGTTTCCATAGGGTTATTGAGCCCGCAATAGCTATTCCTAGCAGGACGCCCATGAAAATTTTATTATCGTTGACCCATGTGCCGGAGTTCAAAACAAGAGATGCAAGGAGCGGTAATTCCGAGTCCCCGTCTAGTAGCGAGGAGAATTTCGGTACGACAAACAGGAACATTATGCCGACTGCCATTATGCCCGAGAGTACCAGTATTGCAGGGTATATGAGTGCATTGCGGGTGTCGCTACTGAGTTGCAGATCATACTCCATCTGCTGTACTCCTTGCTCTAATGCGTCGGCTAGCTTTCCGGTCAATTCACCAGCTTCAGCCAAATAATAGATGTATTCGGGTATGGGAAGCTTTACGCTTTTGAGTGTTTGCGTGAACGACGTGCCGCCACGCAATTGTCCAAGCATGCTTTCGAAGGCAAACAACATACCCGCTGAATGCCCCGATTTACATTGTGATTCAATCGCTTCGTGAAGGCCGACTCCGGCTCTTAACATGGTTACAATTTCGTAGAGGACCAGAATAAGTTCCTTGCGTGAGACGCCTTTTGCGCTTGTATGTTTATGAGGAGCTGTCTTTTGGCTGGTCTCGTCTAGCTTGATTAATGTTAATCCTCGCTCTTCGAGTTGGCGTGCCGCGCTGCGATAATCAGGTGCTGTAAGAGTTCCTGATGTCAATTGACCGGTATCGTCGATCGCTTGATAGCTAAAGTTAATCATGTGTCTAAGCTAGCTCTGCTGCGAGTGATACGTAATACCTCTTCTGTGGTGGTCAATCCTTGCATTGCTTTTAATAGGCCATCTTCTCGCAAGGTTCTAAAGCCTTGCGATTTTGCAAGTTGGTACATGGTTTCGGTGGTGGTGTGCTCAAGTATCATGGCTTGTAGGGCGGGTGTGACATCAATCATTTCATAGATGCCTACTCGTCCTTTGTAGCCAGTCATTTGGCACTTCTCACAGCCTTTGGCTTGGTGCCAATTCTCTGTGATATTAAGTTGTAATTGCTCTGCAAGTTCTGATATCTCGTCGGCTATGGCTGTTGGTCGAGCAGATGGTTCACTGCAGTGTGCGCACAGACGTCGCACCAGTCGCTGTGCTTGTGTTGCGATAATAGGAGTGGCGACCAGAAAAGGTTCTACGCCCATATCAATTAATCGTGTGAAGGCGCTAAGCGAGTCATTTGTGTGTAATGTTGATAGTACCAAGTGTCCGGTAAGCGCCGATTGAATGGCGATTTCGGCCGTTTCGAGATCGCGTATTTCTCCAATCATAATTACATCGGGATCTTGACGCAAAATAGACCGAAGTGCGCTGGCGAATGTTAAGCCTATATCGGCATTTGCTTGAATTTGTGTGATGCCCTTGAGCTTGAACTCAACAGGATCTTCAACCGTGATAATTTTCTTATCGTTTTCGTTGGTCTCGTCCAGTGCGGTATAAAGTGTGGTCGACTTTCCGGATCCGGTAGGGCCGGTTACCAATACGATACCGTGTGGTTCTCTTACCCAGCGTTGCATCTGTTTCAAGTGGTCGGGAAAAAGACCGAGATGAGTAAGGTTGAGGCGCGTGCGGTCTTTGGGTAATAGCCGCATTACAATAGATTCACCAAATACACCGGGTAAGGTGGATACGCGAATATCCAGATCCATACCGCTGGCCCGAGTTGATATGCTACCGTCTTGAGGAAGACGGCGCTCGGCAATATCAATATTGGCTATCAGCTTAACTCTTGAGGCAACCGCATCGAACTTATCCCTTGATAGTGTCATTCTTGTGGTAAGCACACCGTCAATTCTGAAGCGAATTTTAAAGCTGGTCTCTTCTGGCTCCAGATGGATGTCAGATGCGTCGTTATCGACAGCTTGGGCAAAAACGCTTTTAACCAGCTCTACAATCGGAGCCTCTTCTGCAAGCTCTCTTAAGTAGCCGGAGTTGCTGCTGGCGGAGTTCAGTCTATCTATACCTGATATGGCGTTTGAAAGAACATCGAAATCTTGAGGCTTAATCAAAAATGGCTGCAGTTGGTTTGGTCTGCACAAAAGTTCCAAGGCGGAGCAGAGTGTTTCTGAAAATGGGTCTTTCGCGGCATAATTAATAATTGAGTCTTCTCTGTCAGTCCAGAGAATGGCTTGATGATCTAATAACCAG
>NZ_JBRFPI010000143.1:0-10141 GCF_053579595.1 Cellvibrio sp. | reverse complement strand
CTCCAACTCGTGGATCAGGAGTGCGACTTTGTCGTAATAGACTTTGCCTGCATCGGTTGTAGCGAGGCTGCGCGTTGTACGCGTGAGCAAGCGCACGCCCAAATAGGATTCCAAACGGGCGATATTCTGGCTGGTCGCCGCTGCGCTGATTCCCACTCGCCGCGCTGCCGCTGCAATACTGCCGCCTTCAACAGCCCTCACAAAACACTCAATACCGCGCAGAGTATCCATAGCCTTAGCTTCCGAATAGTTAATGCAATTACCAAGTTTTGCTTAATACAGCATATACCGTCAGGCGTCTACCGAAGAGGATGACTGCGCCTTAAAGTGCACCAGTCAGGTCGGGTTAGCCCGGCTAAAATCATCCTGAAGGTATCAATCATGCAAGAGCTCACCGTTCAATCCGGCAGCAAAAAACTGCCCGCCAAATTCACACCCTTTGTGTTCGCGTTTTATATGTCAGCGATCATGGCATTCCTGATGTCACTGATTATCGTGGCGGCCAACAGCGGCATTGCCGATCACTATCTGGCACAGGTGATCCATGCCTACAGCATCGCCATGCCTTCGGCCTTCTTTTGTATTTTGCTGGTGCGCCCGCTGGTGATGCAGTTGGTCAAACACACGGTAAAAAATTAGCCAGCAACGGCCGCAAATCAGTTACGCTCTCGCCCATTAATGACTGGCGCAATTTCAACAATGGAGCGAACCACTATGAAAACAGCATTGATTACCGGCGCGAATCGCGGCATTGGCCTGGCTTTGTGCAAAACCTATCTGGCGCAGGGCTGGAAAGTAATCGGCTTGTGCCGCACGGCATCGCCGGAACTGACTGAATCGGGCACGCGCGTCATTGCCGGTGTGGACGTAAGTGATGCGCAAGCGCTCGCGCAACTCGCCGATACATTGGACGGTAAATCGATTGATTTGCTGATCAACAACGCCGGCATATTTCTGCATGAAGAATTGGGCAATATTGATTACAACTCCATCCAGCAACAATTTTTGATCAACGCTGAAGCACCTTTGCGCGTGACCGAGGCGCTGCTCGGTAATTTAACTGCGGGGGCAAAAATCGCGTTTATTACCAGCCGAATGGGTTCAATTGCCGATAACAGCTCCGGCGGTTATTACGGTTACCGCATGTCCAAGGCTGCACTGAACGCGGCCGCCATGTCACTCGCACGGGATTTAAAACCGCGCGGTATTGCCGTGGCGATACTGCACCCGGGTTATGTGCAAACGGCAATGGTAAATTTTGGTGGCGATATTTCTGCGGATGAAGCTGCCCAGCGTTTAAGCCAGCGCATCGCCGGATTAACGCTGGAAAACAGCGGCACTTTCTGGCATTCCAATGGCGAGGTTTTGCCTTGGTAATGGCGCACGCGGGCATCGTTTTTTTAACAGGTGCCCGCGCAGCCGATGGCACAACATTTACATTCGTTTTATTAACTCCAACACTTTTTCGTAGCTGCCTGCATTTTCCGGAGACTTAATCATCGCGGCCAAGGTGGTTGCAGTGGCAGCAGCACGAATCACATCCATTGAAGTGCGGTGGGTATTGGCCGACAACTGCGCCAACGAAGCTGCAAACGCATCCATCACTGCGCGTGTGCCATAGCTAAAGTCGCCCGCTGAACCCAGCACATTGTGCAAAGCCGCATGCACTGCTTCATCAACCTGCCCCGTGACATTCGCAGCCGCCAAGGTTTGGTCAAGGCTCGCTTTTGCGTTGTCGAGATTGGCTTTGATGCCTTCGGCACTGCGATCCGTATCCACAGAACAAATTAACGCAACACACATGGTGGTTGCAGCCTGCACCGTTACCGCGAACTGCTGCTGCGCATAGGTCGCATTGAACGCTGCACTGGCAAGTGCTTGCGAGGTTGATTGAAAGAGATTGCCCATAGCGATAGCGGGCGACTCACCGATAGTTTTGGTGTTGGCTTGGGTCACTGCATCGGTGATTTGAGAATTAACTGCTGTTGGAAAAGCCATATCAGGCTCCTGTTGAATGTGAAAAAACATACCTTGTAATAAAGCCCGCCCGGATACTTGCAGGCCGACCAGTGTAGCCTAGCCAAACACAGGGCTATCGCCAAGTTACACGCTATAACAGCGAAGGTACACGCTATAACAGCACAGGTAAAAGACAAATCAATACCGCATTTACAGCCAAATAACAGGCAAAATCATCTACACTGGGCTTCTGTTATCCATCCGGCCACTCAGGCTTTTACGCACAGGATCATCCATGAAAAAACTCCGTTGGGGCGTGCTCAGCACCGCCAAAATCGGCCGTGAAAAAGTCATTCCCGCCCTGCAAAAATCCACTCACAATCAGGTGCTCGCCATTTGCTCGCGCGATGAACAAAGTGCGCGCCGGGTAGCCGATGAATTGCACATCGAGCGCGCCTATGGCACCTACGAGGAAATGCTGACTGATCCGGATATCGATGCGATTTACAACCCATTGCCCAACCACCTGCACGTGGATTGGTCGATCAAAGCGCTGCAGGCGGGCAAGCATGTCCTCTGCGAAAAACCCCTGGGTTTGAATACTGCCGATGCACAGCGCCTGGTTGATGCAGCACGCGCCCATCCACAACTGAAAGTGATGGAGGCGTTTATGTATCGTTTTCATCCGCAATGGCAATTGGCAAAACAACTGGTTGATGAAGGCCGCATCGGCAAATTGCACGCGGTGCATTCGCACTTTTCTTACAACAACCGCGAGCCGGATAACATTCGCAATAAAGCTGAATGGGGCGGTGGCGCACTGCTGGATATTGGTTGTTATTCCATTTCGCTGTCGCGCTGGTTATTTAACGAAGAACCAACACAAGTGCTCGGCCACATCACACCTATGCCCGGTGAAAAAGTAGACTGTTTGACCTCCGGTATAATGGAATTTTCTGCTGGTAGCGCGAGCTTTACTGCCGCCACCAAAATTGAACCGATTCAATATGCCGAGGCAATCGGCGATGAAGGCAGCTTGTACCTTGAGCGCCCTTTCTACAACGATGGCAGTGACCCGGTGCAGCGCGTACGCATTACCCGCAACCGCGTACAAGAAGTGATTGAAGTTCCTGATAGCAATCATTACGGCGCTATGGGCGATGCATTTGCACTCAGCGTTTTCAACAACAGCCCTGTACCAACATCACTGGATGATGCTATCGCCAATATGCGCGCAATTGATGCAATTTTTAAAAGTGCCGCCGAGCGCAAATGGATTGCACTGTAATTTAAGCGCCCTCAAGTTAAAGCAGTAATAGATAAAAAGTAGCGATTGGACTACAACAAAATGTACTACAGCTAATAGAAATAAAAAAACAATCGCTACCGTTTTTTAAATTCGTATCGTTTTTGGAGAGAATGCGTGTCAGATTTTTTAAGCAAGATGTGTTGCCTGCGTTATCTGTTGGCATTTAGCCTGCTAATCACTGGCGGGCAAGTATTGGCGGACGATCACAAAATTGAACCTAAAAAAATCGAGCGCATCGCCCCTGCATTAAAAACGCTGGCACGCAGTGTCAAGGCAGATGATAAGAGTGAAGCGCAAGTCCTCTTGCGCAAAACCCAAGTGCATATCGATGAACAATTGATGAGCCATGCCACGTCCTATGTGGCGGTCTACATTAACAGCGATGAAGCCGTGCGCGACTACAGCCAGATCAGCGTAAGCTTCAACAGCTTTTATGAAGACATAGCGCTTGAGTTCGCCAATGTGCGCACACCGGACGGCAAGATGGATAGCATCAAAGCCGATGCAACCCAAATCCAAAGCCCGACCGACGAAAATTTTTATCACGACCGCAAGGAATTATTATTTTCGCTGCCCAATGTGCGCAAGGGTTCTATTATCGAATTCCAGTATCGCTATACCGACACAAAAAAAATGGTCCCCAACCAATGGTTTGACAGTTTCAGTTTCCACTGGTGGGAAGATCGCGCAGCTGGGCAAGGCTCACGTGCAGATGCGATTGTGATGAGCGAATTACACATTACCGCACCGATCAATATTAATCTTGTCAGCAGCGATACCAGCCGCTATCAGATTAGCGAGAAGCGTAGCACCAAGGGCGCGCAGCAGACGATCACTTGGACAGGAAAAAATCTCGCTAAAATCGAATTGCAAAACGCCATGACGCGCGAACACAACTACGCGCCCTACTTGCGCGTATCCACCACCGCAAAATGGAATGACGTTGCACGCTGGGCCGACAACTTGGTCGAACCACACTTGGTGAGCGATACCAAACTTGATGCCTTAATTGCCGAGATTAAAAAAACCGCACTTACACCTGAAGCAAAAACCAAAGCGGTTTACCGTGCTATCCAGGATCGCGTGCGCTATGTATTTGCGCATGTAGGGCGCGGAGGCTATGAACCGCACGATGCATTTGAAGTACTTAAAAATGGTTACGGCGATTGTAAAGACCAAACCGTATTAGCGGTGATGTTATTGCGCAAATTAGGTATAGCGGCTGACCCCGCATTAATTATCACGCGCGGGCGCGGTATTCCGGATATGCAAGTGCCCGGGGTGAGTTTTGACCATATGATTGTGCATATCCCCGCGCAAAATGGCCTGCCAGAAATCTGGATGGATACCACCGGCGAAACCAGTTTGTACCCAGGATTTTCAGTGGGCATTGAAGGCCAACCTGCACTGGTTGTAAATAACGATACCCAAGCAATCAGCGTGTTGCCATCACTCCCAGCCAAAGAACATTTTGCTGAATTGGAATTAGTGTTTGATAAATTTACTGGCCGCGATGCGCAGGCGAGTTTCAAATTACATTTTGGCGGTTTATATGAACAGCGCCTGCGCAGCATGTGGCAGTATTCCAGCGAGCGCGATAAATATTTCCGCGAGTTGATCGGCCAGATTTACAACTCTGCTGAAGTCACAGAACTCACTGCAAGCAATGCCGATAATCTGTGGCAGCCCTTTACCATCAGCGGCCGTTTTAACTTCACCAATGTGTGGGGCGGCGAAAAAGATCCCATCAATTACAGTTTCAGCATCACCCAACTCACCAATTTATTCGCCGATTTACGCAACCTGCACAAAGTGCAAGACCGCAAGCAACCCTACGTGGTGGATCCGGGTTACAGCCTGCGCTCGCGCGTGGTATTTACCAGCCCCGATAGCGATCACCATTTACGCTTGAAAACCCAGGGCGAAAATATTGATAACACCTATTACACCCTGACCCAAACCGGCAAGCAGGAAAACAACCGCTATATCGTCACTCAGAATCTCACCGTAAAAGCGGTAAACGTTGCACTGAAAGACTATGGCGATTTTTATCAAAAAACCAACGAGCTGAATGAGTCCAATGATTGGACGCTGAGTTATGAATACAACAAAACTGCAGCAGAATTAATCGCACTGGAAAGTAATGGCAAAACGGATGTGGCCAGTTTAATTGCACTGACTAAATTGCACATTAAAAACGGGGCCTATGAAAAATCCTTGGCGACCGCACAGCAAGCGGTAAAAGCATCACCCCAAAAAGCGGAGGCCTATTATGTGTTGGGGCTGGCGCAGGGTTACAACCAACTGCTGCCGGAATCCGATGCCTCATTTAAAAAAGCAGAAGCCTTAGGCTACAAACTCTGAGACTGATGCAATGAATTTATTTCAACCAACACAACAAAAATCTACACAGCGGCAACGCCCGCAGTTACTCAGCGCAGGATTATTAGCAGCAGTGCTGATGCTGGTTAGCGGCTGTAGCCAACAGCCGCACACTGGGCAGGCAGCAACTACCACATCCACCATTATCGCAGGCGCCAGTGTATCAACCGAAATTGCAACACTCGAAGCAGAAGTAGAAAACTCGCCCAACAATGCTGAGCTGTACTACAAACTCGGCCTTGCCTATATTGTTGACGCGGAGAAAAACAAATCAGCGCGCAGCCGTGAGCTGGCGATAAAAAATTTCCGCAAGGTATTACAGCTGGTGCCCGGCAACCCAGCCACACTCAAACTGCTCTATAACATTTACTACGAAGACATTGTTGCAGGCAAAGAAAAGGCATTTACCAAAGCCAGCCATATTTTCAACCAACTGTCCACCGCAACGCAAATGGAAGTCAACGCGCCTTCGCTAGGAGTGTTTCTACACAATTATCTCGCTCAACAAAAATCCGGCAAAAAAAATCTTCCTGAACTCTATAGCGCACTGCTCGCTGCCATTCACGAACAACCCGCGAGCGATAAAGCCTACATCCAACTCGCTAAAATGTATCGCGAAGAAAACTACTTCCCCCTGGCGCTCGCCACTTTGAAACTCGGTGCAGAACAGATTGCTGATTCAGGCGATTTATACGAAGCCATCGCCAACACCTATGAAGCGCGCGCCGAAGCCAGTGGCTGCAGCTACGAAACAGCTGATTATATAGGTGATGCCATTCATTTTTACCAACAGGCAGTACCTCTGGCACCTGAGAGCGCTGAACTTCACTACGCCTTGGCGCGCTTGTATCTGGATCAAGACCTGTACCAACTGGCGCTGCATGAAGCCAGCATTCTGGTCGAGTTGGAACCTACCGCTGAAAATATTGCGTTTAGTGCGCAAAATTATTCCATGCTGGGAAAAGAACAAACCGCACAGACTTTATTGGCGCAAGCCAAAAACCAAGGTCTCCCTGCTAGCGATTCGTCCTACCACGAAATTTATATGAACTCGGGTGAATGGATGAAAGCGGCCTTGAGTTTTACAGACTATTTACAAGCCAAAAAAAATATCAGTGTTTATGATGCCATCAAAGCAGACATTATCGGACAACAAGCAGATCTGGATTTCTCCGCGCTAATCAAAAAGAAGCAGTTAGCTTTTAATAGCGAATGGGAAGCAGCCATTTTTGCATTTTGGACCAACAAGTTAACACGCACTCAATTTCAGCAAACGGCAAAAAATCGCTGCGAGCGCACCGAATACTTTTTTTATTCCGGTTATCGCGACTATCGCGCAGGAAACATATCGGCAGCCAGAAAAAACTTTTCTGCTGCACTACAACAAAACACCTACCGCTTTATCGAGCGGCCACTTGCGCGTCATTTCCTGACTGGCTTGGGAGTTAAATAATCGGGCTGGCTGGACGCGCTTGCGATGAGAGAGATTTATCAACTTACCTGCAGGTATCTGCTATGCAAACACAAACCCTAAGTAAACCGCCGCGTATTGTTGTTGTCGGTGGTGGAGCTGGTGGCCTCGAGCTGGCCACCAAACTGGGCGAAAAACTCGGGCGCAAAAAGAAAGCCGAAATTACTTTGATCGACCGCAACACCACCCATTTATGGAAACCCTTGCTGCATGAAATTGCGGTGGGGACTATGGATGAAGATGTGGATGCGGTGAGCTATCGTGGCCACGCCAACGCGCACCATTTTTTCTTTCGCGTCGGCAGCATGATCGACCTAGACCGCGAAGAACGTGAAGTGGTATTAGCGCCAATGCAGGATGAAGATGGTGTGGAATTTTTACCTTCCACGCGCATACCCTATGATTATTTGGTTATTGCACTCGGCTCTATCTCCAACGACTTCAACACCCAGGGTGTAAAAGAAAATTGCCTGTTCCTCGACAGCCCCGCGCAGGCGCATAAATTTCACAACAAATTGCTGAACCGTTTTTTGCGCGTTCAACGCCTGACCGGCGCTGAAGACAATGTGCGCATCGCGATTGTTGGCGCAGGTGCAACCGGTGTAGAACTCTCGGCTGAATTGCATCACGCCGTACATGAAATTCACAATTACGGTTTTAATGCTATCTCCAACGAACATTTAAAAGTCACACTGGTAGAAGCTGGCCCACGTATTTTGCCTGCGTTACCGGAGCGTATTTCCGGATCGGCGCACAGCGAGCTGGTAAAAATCGGCGTCGATGTAAAACTCAACACTATGATTACATCCGCTTCAAAAGAAGGCCTGCACACCAAAGATGGTCAATTGATTGCAGCGGATTTAATGGTCTGGGCAGCGGGTATTAAAGTGCCGGATTTTATGGCTAACCTCGCCGGCCTTGAAACCAACCGCATCAACCAATTACATGTGAATGAGTTTTTGCAAACCACGCGCGACGCAAATATTTTTGCCATCGGCGACTGCGCCCAATTCACCAATGCCGACGGCACCCGCGTACCACCGCGAGCGCAATCCGCTCACCAAATGGCAAGCGCCTGTTACACTAACCTAGCCGCACTGCTCAACAACAAACCACTCAAAGCTTACCAATACACCGACTACGGTTCACTCGTTTCACTCGCAAGTTATTCCACTGTCGGCAACCTGATGGGCAACCTGAGCAAAGGCAGTATGTTTATTGAAGGCCGCCTCGCCCGACTTGTTTACATCTCACTCTATCGCATGCACCAACTTGCGATTCACGGCGTAATAAAAACCGGGCTCGTGATGATCGGCGGAAAATTAAATAAATGGTTACGCCCGCGGTTGAAGTTGCATTGATTTATTATTGTTAACTGTAGGGTGGAGTCGCGCAGCACTCCACCATAACTAACCCTACCCAGCTCCAAGCTCCGCGCTCGGGCATTGATCAATAGGGAAATTAACCCAATGTCCTACCCTTACCTCAGCGATTTAATTAATCATCTGTTCGGTACCAACATCCAACTCCCCATCGCAATGTTCGGCGCATTTGTTGCGATGGCAATTATTACTGCAGCCTGGATTGGCAAAAAAGAAGTGATGCGTTTTGAAGAATTAGGCAAACTTCCTACTGCAGTTATGTCCGGTAACAAAAGTATTGCTACGCACTTACTCGTTTCCGATCTTGCAATGATATGCGCAATATTCGGTGTAATTGGCGCACGCATTTTTCATCTGCTCGAATATCCGCGCGAATTTATCCAAGACCCACTTGCGATGATTTTTTCACGCGACGGATTTTCCATTTACGGTGGGCTTATTCTAGGTGCTATCGCTGGCGCAATATTTTTAAAGAAACGTGCCGTGCCCATTATCCCCATGTTAGATGCATTAGCACCTTCAATTATTTTAGGCTACGGTATTGGCCGTTTGGGCTGTCAGGTATCTGGCGATGGCGATTGGGGCACAGCCGCCAACATGGCGATAAAACCCGACTGGCTGCCCGATTGGTTCTGGGCGCAAACTTACGAGAATAATGTTATCGGCGCTATTATTCCTGCACCCGGCGTTTATCCAACACCAATCTATGAAGCGCTGGCCGCTTTTTTAATTTTTGCATTTTTGTGGAGCATCCGAAAACCCCATTACAAAACTGGTTTTCTTTTTTCCGTGTATCTTTTACTGAGTGGTTTTGAGCGTTTACTGATAGAGAAAATCCGCGTCAACAGCGAATATCATTTATGGGAAATGAGTTTTACCCAAGCGGAGTTTATTTCTATAGATTTAATTATTGGGGGGGTTGTGGGCATTATTAAAACCACCAATAGAAAACTGTTACCTAAAATTGTGTTTTCGATAGTAGTGGTGGGAGCTGTATCGGCTTGTGCACGGCTTTAACATGGTTATACTGGAACACTACAGAGACCTGCAATCGTATTGTTGCGAATTGCGGAGCGGCATCCTGAAGTTTTTTGCAAAATTGGATTAATACTGTAAATTTGCAAAACTGATACGCCCTAGATTATAAAATTTACACTTGAAAATTTAGAGAGTAAAACTAGATGGAATACAAATTAACGCTTGTTTTAGGAGCAGGAGCTAGTATTGCGATGGGTTATCCCATCGGAGATAAGCTACGAAAATCCATCCTCGAAGATTCGTTAACAGTATTTAGTGAATATATCTGTAGTAAAGATGATCACATTTTTGAAGAAGAGCTTGAACACTTTATTAATACATTCCGCTCATCACAAATGTCATCAATCGATGCGTTCCTTGCAAGAAGAAGTGAATTCTCCAAAATTGGAAAGCGAGCTATTGCAGCCGTTTTATTAGACAAAGAAGAAAAGGAATTATTAGATAGCAACTCTCACAATGATCACTGGTATGCATACTTTTTCAACAAAATTGCTGCAGCCCAAACATGGAATGAATTAAGCTTTAGAGGATTGGCAGTAATAACGTTTAACTACGATCGTTCTTTTGAACACTATTTAACAAATGCACTCATGCACTCCA
>NZ_JBRFPI010000142.1:0-10146 GCF_053579595.1 Cellvibrio sp. | reverse complement strand
CCGCATCACCAGCACCAATGTTATCCTCTCGGTAGATAAACTTATCCAAAAAGCAGAAGCCACCATCCATGTCAGTGGTAAAGATGTATTTGCTGAAGCTACCCACGAAGATCTGTATGCCGCCATTGATGCACTGGTCGATAAACTTGACCGCCAATTGATTAAACACAAAGAGAAGATGCGCAGCCATCGCTGAGTGCGCGATAGCTCGCCATCGTTAACTGAACCTGTGCCGTCATCGCTACTTTGCGATGTCTGCATTACTTAATGAGAGATGCACTGCATCACCTTGTCATGCAAATTCAATCCCTGATCAGCCCCAGCCGCACCCTCTGCGGCGTCGAAGGGGGCAGCAAAAAACGCGCACTGGAGTTGCTCGCCAACACCATTGCGCAGGATATTCCCGATATTGATGCCGATGAATTGTTCCGCCGCCTGATTGGCCGCGAGCGTCTCGGTTCCACCGGTATCGGCCACGGTATTGCAATCCCCCACTGCCGTATTGAACACTGCAGCGGCACTGTGGGCGCATTGATCACCCTGACCGATCCCATCGATTTCGATGCCATAGATTCGCAACCAGTCGATATTCTGTTTGCCATGTTGGTGCCGGAAGATGCCCACAGCGAACACTTGCAAACCCTGGCAGCACTGGCTGGCGCCCTGAACAATGCCGAATATCGCCAGCGCCTGCGCGCCGCCAAAACGAATGAAGCGCTCTATGACGCAGCGCTAACCACATCGTAAACAGGATTTCATATGCATCTGGTGATCGTCAGTGGCTTGTCCGGTTCAGGTAAGAGTACGGCGCTCCATGTCCTTGAGGATGTGGGGTTTAACTGTATAGACAACCTCCCCGTCAGCCTGCTGCCCGCGCTGGTTGCCCAGATCCAGATCCACAAAGACGACCAACACCGCTTTGCCATTGGTATCGATGTGCGCAATGCCTGGCAGGATCTGGCCATCTTCCCGCAGATGATCAGCACCCTCAAAGAGGCGCACCTGCCCTTCCAAACCCTGTTCCTGGATTCGCAGCCACCGGTCCTGATCCAGCGCTTCAGCGAAACCCGACGCAAGCATCCGCTGTCTGACAAGCACACCAGTTTGGAGGAGGCGATTGCGGCGGAGCAGCAACTGCTGGAGCCTATACGCGATTGTGCCGACCAGATTATCGATACCAGCCACCTGAATCTGCATGAACTGCGCGACCTGGTGAAAGAGCGGGTAGTGGGTCGCAGCGAATCAACCATGGCGATTTTGTTTGAGTCCTTTGGTTTCAAACACGGTGTGCCAGTCAATGCCGATTTGGTTTTCGATGCCCGCTGCCTGCCCAATCCACACTGGAAACCCAATTTGCGTCCGCAAACTGGCAAGGATCAGGAAGTAATCGAATTTCTGGAAGAGCAAATGACCGTAAAGGAGATGTACGAGGATATAGAGCATTACCTGACCCGCTGGCTGCCGCGCTATCAGGCCAACAACCGCAGCTACATTACCATCGCGATCGGCTGTACTGGCGGTCAACACCGCTCGGTGTATTTGTCGGAACGGCTGCAAAAACATTTCGACCACAGTTTTAGCGATGTTCAAGTCCGTCATCGCGATATTAACAAACACAAAAAACCCTAGATCATGCAGACCGAAACGCTCGATATCATCAACAAGCGCGGCTTACATGCGCGCGCCGCCGCCAAACTGGCGACCCTTGCCAACCAATTCCAGGCCAAGGTACTCGCTCGCGTGGGTGAAGGTAATTGGGCCGATGCCAAGAGTGTGATGTCGTTGATGCTGCTAGCTGCTAGCCAAGGCACTGCTCTGGAAGTCAGCGTAGAGGGCGATGACGCTGATGCAGCGCTCTGTGCAATCCGCGCACTGATTGCCGACCGCTTTGAAGAAGGCGAATAAATAGCCTATTGTTAAACCAAAGCCAGCGACAAAGGTTGTTGTTCCTGGGCAACTACTCTAAGCTGCGCGCCCTTTTATTGATTCTTTCTCCGACATTACAGCCATGGTTTACAACTACGACGACATCAACCCCGATGACTTCATCCTCAGCAAATCGCAGGTCAAACGCGATATGCATGCGTTGCAAGCGCTGGGGGAAAGCCTGATCGACATGAACGAAAAGCAACTTGCCAGCATTCCGCTGAGCGACACTATGCTGGATGCGATTTACATCGCGCGCAAATTACCTCCCAAAGAAGCCCGCCGCCGCCAGGTGCAATACATTGGTCGCCTGATGCGCGAAGGCAACCACGAGGAAATTAAAGCAGCAGTGGACAAACTGCAAAACCGCAGCGATCAATACGTGCATCGCCAACACCAGGTAGAGCGCTATCGCGACCTGCTGATTGAAGGCGACAAACAAATTTTCCAAACACTGGTCATCTCTTGCCCCGGAATTGATGTGCAGCACTTACGCCAGTTGATCCGCACCGCGCAAAAAGAGCGCGAAGAGAACAAGCCGCCCGCGAGTGCACGCAAACTCTTTGCGTTTATCCGCGAGCAGTTGGAAGCGCAGGATTAACGTGTTGCGCACAAAAACAAACTACCAAAAACAAGGGCGCCGAATGGGCGCCCTTATTGTTTCTTACCAGACTCATCCTGTACCTCATTGATCGGAGGCGGCTTTTCCACCTCCTTCTTATTCACGCTATCGCGCAAGCTCTGCTCGCTCTCAAACAGCCGGTTAAACTTCATTTTGGGTTCATCCCAGCTACCTTTGATGGTGTAACTGACACTGGTGGCCTGATCTACCTGCTTTTTAAACAGTTTACTGACGATATAGATCCCCGCCGCCGCTGGCAGTCCCGTCGCCAATGCCGCGTAAAAGGTCATATTTCCTGCGACAGGTAAGGTTGCCACCAAACGGGTATTAATCGTTTCGTTGCGCAGGTCGATACTGCCCGCCATTTGCATACCACTCGATGGAGTACGCACTACCAGCGGCTCCTCAAAAACCAATACCCCCTGATTGAATCGAACCTTGCCGTTGATGGTGTCGTAGGCGAGGCCGCTTTTGTAGAGATCGGAAAAATCAAAGCGCAAACGCCGCGCCAGAGTGTCAAAGTTGAGGATCGACATCAAGCGCAGCAGGCCATCACCAGCGCTGGCATCGCGTTTGAAGCTGCCCTGCTCAATACTGATGCTCATATCACCACCCACATTTAGCAGTTGGAAATCTTGCGGCGAACCAGGCCAGAAAAGATCCGCGCGGTAGTGTGCTGCCTTGCTTTCAAGGGTGTCGGGTTTGTCCCAGGCGCGCAATACTTCCGCCATATCGCCTGCATCCAGACTGCCAATAAAGCGGGTTTGCACTCCCACTGGTGTGTTTTGCCAGATTAACTTTGCGCCATCCAACGCATCATCCACACCGCTGATAGTTACCCCGCGGATACTGCCACGGATGTTGTCGATCACTACCCCTTCGTTATTGGGGCGCAATTGTAGCGACCAGTTGCCATAGTTGTTGCCGTCCATCAGCAGCGCCTTGATGGTGATATTGGCCAAGGGTAGTTTGCGCGGATCTATCACTTTTTCCGGTACCACATCCGTGGCTGCTACCTCAGCTGCGGCAGGATCGATAGGTTGCGATTCAGTAGTTTGCGGATCGTCCAAACCAAGCGCAGCACGGCTCAACGACAAGCGGTCAAGATCCACTTGCAGGGGCATAAAGCGGCTGTCGGGTACCAACAAGCGACCGGCCACCACTGCATTATCCAACTGCAACTGCCAACCGGCGCGCACCGGTACGGCAATGACATTAAGGTTTTCCAACGTCGTTGAACCCAGTTCGTATTGTCCCAGCATCAACTCGGCGCGAAAGGGCAGTCCAGCGACCAGGCCGACGGGTTGCTCTAGCAATTCAGGTGCATCAGGCTGCAATGATGACAAGGCTCGCGTGACAGCCGGGGCAAGTCGGTCGCTATAGGTTTTGTAGCGGGATTGCACCGCTTTCAAGGCATCCAGATCAATACCCGGCAAAAAACCGGAAACTAAAAATTGAGGCTGGTCGCTAAGTTTTGCGGTACTGGCAAGGGCGATATTGGCGTTCACCAAACTGTTATTGCGCACCCGGTCGGTACGCAGCAGTGCTTGAATGTCGTTGTTATAGCGCACATCAATTTGCGCTTGGCTCTCTTGCAACCAGAGTTTGAATTCAAATGGCCGTTCGCCTTCAACAGCTTTGCCGTAAGGTGCGGGCAGATCGATGCTGACATTCGCCAGGTTGCTGGTGATCGTGACTTCGGCAAAAGCGCTATCAGCAAATTCCGTCTCCGATTGCACAGTCTCAGCCGTCTCTTCGGGGCTCAGTTCTACAAAATTCTTAGCGCGCTGCGGGCGATGGTTTAATTCTACCAACGCCGTGTAGGGCAAGCTGCCGCTCAGGAAAAGTACCTCCGGGCGCTTGCTCCAATAGGCGATTTTTTGAGCATCGACCACACCGCCTAGCTCGATCAGGGTTTTACTGTAATGATCAAGTTTGCGGGTGCTCAAACTGGCTTCAACCGGCTCATCAAAAAAATGCGCCTTAAGCGTGTTACTACTGATCCCTGTGTCGCTGTTGTAACTGATTTGTCCGGTCAAATCGTCCAGCGCCAGATTGAGGTTTTGTAATTCAAAGCGCGGTACATTGAGTGCCACATCAACTTGTTGGCGCGCACCTGCCGCCTTTTCCTCGCCAGTGCCGATGGGAATGGCCAGATCGAGCCGTGCCCGCATATCGCCTTGCATAAACCAGGAGTCCATACTGCTACCCAGATATTGGCGCAACATGCCCTCGCGCAATACGCGGATACCGTCGCTTGCGGCACCGGTGATTTCCCCATCCACTTCCAACAGCGAACCCTTGCCTTGCACGCGTGGATTAACCCGTACTTCCGCATGTTTGACGCGGCTGGTATAGATCGCGGCGTCGTTAACACTGGCGGAGACTCTTGCATCGCTGACCAGTATACGACCATCCATTTGGGTTAAAGCGGGCCAGCCGGGGTGATAATTCAGCTCGGCATCTTCAATATCCAGATACAACTGGTAGGTACGCGCCATAGGATTTTTGGTATTGAGCGTACCGCGATAGACAAAACCTGCCTCGGTCGCCACACCAGGATTCTGCTCTCCAATGCTCTGCTCTAGCCACTTGTGGAGCGATTGTGGCACTACCGCTGGAGTGTATTTTTGGTAAAGGCTGGCATTGAGCTGCTGGGCACCAATCTGCAAGTACAGGTCGATATCACCGGTGTTGCGCTTCCATGGCAGCCCCAGCCACATGTAACCGCGCGCCAGTTCATCGCCCTTGCGGAATTCCAACTGGCCACTGTTCACATAAATCTGGTTACTTTCCGGTTGCAGATGCCAAGCCACCTGCCCTTTGGCGCTGCCGTACTCCATGGGTTCAGCATAAGTGGGCAAATAGTGCATCGAGAAATGGCGCTGCGAGTCTATATCGACAAAACCACCTTTTTGACCAACTTGCAGATAACCATCTAATCCGCTCAGCGCCGGTACACCCTGCCAGGCATTGGTTGCAATCTGGTCAAGGTTGGCGCGCAATTGCCAGTCTTTGGGCTGGTCCAAAGGCAGGCTCATCTGCAAGTTGCGCAGCTGGCCACGCGGCGCCAGGGTTTTTAACAAATCCTGCAATTTGCCCTCGCCCAAGGCACCTGAGTCGCCCAGCATATTGGTGAAGCGGGCCAGATCCAGTGTATCCATGCTGACTTGCAAGGGGCGTTTAAACCCGGATGAGGCAATCGCGAGGTTAACGTCATTAATGTTATACGCCTTCATGGCGGCGTTGACTTGTTGCAAACCCAAGCGCCATTCGCCGTTGGGCAGCCAAAAGCCAGCGAGCTCTGTAGAAAAACCATCCAGTGATAGACGGTTCGTCCCGACCGGCAGCGACAGACGCTGCAAGCCCAAACGCCCCACCAGATCGTAGCCTTTACCTTTGCTACGGCTTTCAAACCAGATATTGGCATCCACCATGCCTTCACTGAGCAGGCTGGCATCGCCGGTGCCGCTGAGCAGGAATGCACTCGCCGCCGCTATAGGCTCGCTGGTGGGGAAGCGGTTGAGCTGCAGATAACCATGGCTGCGAAATTGCGCCTGATCGCGTGGGTCTCCCTGCCCTTCCATAATCAGGTAAACACTGCGCGGCTGTGCGTCCACATCAATCTGCAGAGCGAGACGATGAAAATCATCGGTGTTTTCGAGCAGCAGGTAGGGCGAATCCAGCTGTACCTGTTTACCGGACGCAAAATGAAAGCGTAGATGGCTGCTCTGGAATTCAATTCGTGTGGAAAGGAGCAGCATATCCAGCAGGGCATCCAGCTGCACTTCGGGCTTACTCGCATCAGCGCGCTTGGGCAAACCGGGAATCTGCCAAAAACCGTCTGCGGTCTGGGCGAAGGTCGTCTCAACCTGGTTGAGCGAGAGATTGCTCCATACCAAACGCAAATTGAGCAGCGACTCCAACATGTCCAGCCGCAGACGCGCCTGTTTAAACGCGACTATGGGTTGGTCAGCTTGGCTCTTGATGTTGAAATCCTGTATTACCAGATTGGGTTTCAGCCCATTCCAGTCGGCTTCAATTTGACCTATCGTGACCTGCGCATTGAGTTTGGATGAAAAATAGTTGGCAATATTTTGGTTGTAGCCACCTAACAAATGGGAAAAGCTACGCCCGGATTGCACCAGCACCGCCAATATAATCAGGGCGAGGGCAATCAGGAAGTAGGACCATTTCACCAATTTGCGTAAAGCGCGTGTCATTACTGCTATCTATTTCCGGACCAGGGTTTACATGGAGTGTGTTGGGTAAACATTAGACCAACACGATATCGTACTGCTCTTGATGAAAGAGCGCCTCAACCCTGAATTCAATGGTGCGCTTGATAAACGCTTCCAAATCAGCCACGTAAGTAGCCTCCTCATCCAGCAGGCGATCTACCACCAGCTGCGATGCCAACACCAAAAATTTCTCATTGTCGTAGGTGCGGGCCATGCGCAGCACCTCGCGGAAAATCTCGTAACACACAGTTTCCGCCGATTTCACCTGCCCGCGCCCTTGGCATACCGGGCAGGGTTCACACAGCATCTGCCCCAAGGATTCGCGCGTGCGCTTGCGCGCCATTTCCACCAACCCCAATTCCGACACCCCGGTAATCCGGGTTTTGGCGTGATCTTTTTCCAACGCTTTTTCCAGGGTGCGCAGTACCTGACGCTGGTGCTCCGGGTCTTTCATATCGATAAAATCGAGAATGATAATCCCACCCAGATTGCGCAGCCGCAGCTGGCGGGCAATCGATGAGGCCGCCTCCAGATTGGTTTTGAAAATCGTCTCTTCCAGATTGCGATGACCGACAAAGGCGCCAGTGTTGACATCCACTGTGGTCATGGCCTCAGTCTGCTCGATAATCAAATAACCGTTGGATTTGAGCGGCACACGCGGCTCCAGAGCGCGGTGGATTTCCTCTTCCACCCCGTAGAGCTCGAGCAACGGTCGGTCGCCACTGTAGAGCTCGATCAACTCCACCAACTGGGGCGCGTACTTGGCCGCAAACTCTTGCATCTGCTGCCAGGTCAGGCGCGAATCCACTCGCACCCGGTCAATCGGCGCGCGCGCCATATCGCGTAGGGCGCGCAGATAGAGCGGCATATCGCGATGAAGTTCCGCTGGCACACCCAAACCGGGTAGTTTCGCACTTAAATCTTCCCAAAGCTGGCGCAAAAACGGAATATCAGCATTGATCGCATCGGCGTCCGCACCTTCAGCCACCGTGCGCACAATAAATCCACCGACAATGCCTTGCTCCGCTACTGCGGTCTCCACCGCTTGCCGCAAACGCTCGCGCTCGGGCTCATCTTCAATTCGGGTAGACACTCCGATATGGCTGGAGTTGGGCATATAGACGAGATAGCGGGAGGAGAGGGTCAGATGGGTCGTCAGGCGCGCGCCCTTGGTGCTGATCGGGTCTTTGGCTACCTGCACGAGCAGGGTTTGGCCTTCGCGCACCAGCGTACGGATATCCGGTACTTCGGCGCGGCGGATTTCGCCTTCAGGCGGCTCGGGCATCATGTCGGCGGCGTGGATAAAGCCGGTGCGCTCAAGGCCGATATCAACAAACGCGGCTTGCATCCCCGGCAGTACGCGTACAACCTTGCCTTTGTAGATATTGCCAACATAGCTTTCGCCATGGCTGCGCTCGATATAAAACTCTTGTACTACCCCGTTTTCAACCAGGGCGACACGGGTCTCCACCGGGGAGACATTGATCAGGATTTCTTCGCTCATACATCCACTCCGGCAGTCCACCAGGGCACACCAAATTCCTGTAGCAACTCCAGGGTCGCCTCGATAGGCAGGCCAACAACGCAGGAGTAGCTGCCGCGAATTTCTTTCACAAACACAGCGCCCAGCCCCTGGATTCCGTAGCCTCCCGCCTTATCCTGTGGCTCACCGGTTTTCCAATAAGCTGCAATTTCAGCGTCGCCGAGTTCGCGAAACGTCACATGCGTGGTGGAGACACGCAGCGCTTGTTGTGTGTGTGAATGGAGGGCAACCGCGGTAATCACTTGATGGGTGCGGCCGGACAGTTGACGCAACATTTGTTGGGCGTGGGCTTGGTCGCGCGGCTTTTCAAGAATTTCACCGTCGAGCAAACCGAGTGTATCGGCGCCGAGGACTGGCGCAATCGGCGATTGTTGCTGGAGCAATTGGGCATAGCCTGCGGCGGCTTTCTCACTCGCCAGGCGCCGCACATAATCCAGAGCAGTTTCACCGGCGGCAGGCTGTTCGGGAATAGCGGCAGAAATCACGGCGTGGCGCACACCAATCTGGCGCAACAGTTCACGTCTACGGGGCGACTGGGATGCCAGGTACAAATCTGGAACAACATCGGAAACAACTGCGCTCACCCTGAAAACTCCTGATACCGCAAAGAATAATTATTGTGCAGGGCTATCCATTATCAACGGCCAAGCTGTTAATGATGGTAGCGATGAGTCATACCATTTAGCCACCAGTAACACGCTGGCCATAAAAGCGCGCTGGTCAGTGCCGGATATAAGAACTGGACGCCCGAGAGCGGACGCCCGGCCATACCCTGTACCCAGTTATCGGTCAGTTGGGCGATCCCCACCAACACAAAGATCCAGCCCGATTGGCGCCAGATCGAAAAATTGCGTACCCGCTGATACGACAGGATGCAGATATACGCCACTATCACCAAGCCAAGGCTGTGCTGGCCAAAAGGCACACCTTCCAGTAGGTCCTGGAACAGCCCCAGCGCACAAAGCAGGGTAAAGCTCACGGTCAGCGGCATAAAAAAGATCCAGTAGATCGCCACCACCAACACAAACTCAGGGCGCCACCAGCGCATATCCATCGGCAGAGGATAAACTGACAGCACCAATGCCATCAAAAAACTCAGGGCAACAATAAAGTAGAGATTAAGCTGCGGGCTGGGCATTAGCGAGCACCACCCACGGAGCTAGACGCGGCCGATGTTGCCGATGAAGCGGCTTCTGCTGCGGGCACGCTCAGAGCCCCAGGCACACTGGCTCGGTCGCGGTTTTCAAAGACCAATAGTAGATGACGGCTGCGATCCAAACGCGCCATTGGTTTGGCGATGACAGTCAAGAACGCCTTACCCGGATCACGCACCACTTGCAGCACTTCCGCCACCGGATACCCCGTCGGAAAACGCTCACCCAAGCCAGAGCTGACCAGCAGATCGCCCGCGCGGATATCGGTGTTCGCTGACACATGGCGCAGACTCAAACTGTTCAAGTCACCCGTGCCTTCAGCGATAGCGCGCACCCCATTGCGGTTGACTTGCACCGGAATCGCATGGGTCGAATCAGAGATCAGCAGCACCGTACTTGAGTTCTCACCCACCTCGATAACCTGCCCCATCAAGCCAAACGCATCCAGTACCGGTTGGCCTTTAAACGCACCATCTTTGCTGCCGCGATTGATAATGACTTTATGGCTAAGCGGGTTGGGCGAGACGCCGATCAGCTCGGCAATCAACACTGTGTCCTGCAGCATCTGGCTGGCATTGAGCAACTGGCGCAAGCGCACGTTTTCCGCCGCCAGTGAGGCGAGCTGTTCGTCGGTGAGGTGTAGCTCGGTCATGGTATTAC
>NZ_JBRFPI010000141.1:0-10150 GCF_053579595.1 Cellvibrio sp. | reverse complement strand
CCGTCTGCGCTATTGGGCTCACCGTCCATTATTTGCAATACCCTTCTACGCGATTTTAGCTCTGGGCGGCGGCCTGTTTGCATTTGTGTCTCCATGGGTGGGCGTGCCTGTTATGGCTGTTGCCTATATTGGATTGTTGGTATTCAGCGTTATTGTGATGATCCAGCGTTTGCACGATTTGAATAAAACCGGTTGGATGTGGCTGCTTGCGTTAGTGCCTTTTGCAAATATTTATTTGCTCATTATTATGATCTTCTTCAAAGGTACTCCTGGCCGCAACAACTACGGCTTGCAAACTCCACCGAATAAAACCTGGCACTGGGTTGTAGCACTGGGTTTCCCTGTATTGGCATTGGTATTAGTGTTGGCGTTTGCGCTGCCGGCATACAACCAATACATGCAAGCAATGCAACAGGATTTCAGCGGCCAGTACGACCAATCACAAACTGATGCTTACCCAACTGAATACACTGAAGAAGGTGCAGTTGAAGATACCACCTACAACGACGAAGCCGTGGAAGAGGGTGTGACCTATGAAACTGCAGACGAGGAAGTTATCGAGGATGACGCGATTGATGCTGCGGAAGCAGAAGTGATCGAAGCAACTGAAAACGAATCCGAAACTCCGCAATAAATTATTTCTGGTTTAAAAAATAAGGCAGCTTCGGCTGCCTTATTTTTTTACAAAACTAAAGAAACGTGAGTGCAAACAATGAACATCATTGTTCGATGTACAAACCCGCTGGTATAACATCATGGTTGCGTATTTAATGGGGAACTTGTCGGCCGCCCCGATGTAACCTACGGCGGAACACTTTTGATAACACATTAATTTTAGCGATGTCCGAAGTCGGTGGCGGCAATCACCAGCAAGAAAACCCCGGTATTTATGTTGCGGGTGGTGCAGGCAATGCAATCCGTTCCGGTACAGGTATAGATGCAAACAACACCGGCATGTCGAATTTGTACCTCGATATCTCCAAGGCATTTGGTTTGAATTGGGGAAGGTATGGGAATAGTTCGGGCGGGGTGACTGGTTTTTTTCGGTAAATTGTATAACTTAAAAAGCCAATCCAATATTTGTTGGATTGGCTTTACTCAACATTGATATAGCCCTCTTGCCAATGATTCTGATTGCAATTTAATTCGATCAATTACCAAAAGAGATTCTTCATAGCTGGTACAAATTTCCATTTTTTCAGCACTTTTCACCATTTTTATGAAACAGCTTTGAGTCTGGTAATTATTCCAAGCCAAGGCAGGTGGCAATGGCTTCCAATGCTGCTTTTTCTTTTTTATCGATTTTGCTCCCAAAACCAAAAAATGATCCTGATGCGTTGGCGATTCTGTTGCCTAAGTCGAGGAGGGATTTTTTGATTTCCAGCGCATCTTCAGGTGAAAGACTGGTTTCAAGAATTAACCGTATCTTGATTAGTTCTACTACATAGTTGAGATCGGCTGTAGCCATTGCTGAGAGACGCTCGGGCACAGTCGAGATAACGTTGGTTACGATTCTTACCATCAAATCATGAGTTTGGCTTTCTGGTGATGAAAGTACTTTGATAAATTCCAGCACCTCTTTTTTGTCGATTTTTCCATCAGCTGCTGAAATAAGAAAGAAAATCAGGAATGGAGCATTTTTTAAGGTTTCAAAGTCATCTCCTTCAATTCCTGAAGAAGCTAGCGCATCACCACTGTCTGGTTGATCTTGATATTGATTTTCCAGAAGTTCATTTCCTTGTGGGTGTGACTCGATTCCATCCCAAAAAGAATTGCTGAGATCTTCCAAATCTTCCGTTGAAATCCCACTGAATTTCGTGACCTTGAGTCTGTGCACTGCAAACCCTTTTTCATGATCCGCATGTCTGTAGGGGAACATGTACTGAATACGGCGTTGTTCATCACCATTCAAACTAACGTCAATAATAATTGCATCGGTCTTGCCGGTTTCGAGTGTGATGTAGCCGTCCCGTATAAAAACCACACCTTTTGTATCTTCAGATAACTCGGAAATTTTTTGCTCACCCAATGCAATTGCTTTGACGGATTCCATTGCATATCTTTCCATTCGTTGCTCACCTGCGCTATCAAGGTAACCAACAATGGGGATGAGTGTTTCACCGGAAGAGATGCTCCAGAATGCATGCCCTGTATAATGCCCGGCCATTTTCATTACATCTTGCATGGTATTGCTCCTTGATTTTATTGATTGAGATTGCTTGTTTTGTTAGTGCTAAATTGTTTGTATAACGAAAGGTGTAAGTTAGTAAAGATAGCAAGTTGTGCGGTTTTTACAAAACTCCCTCACTCTTAATTTCCAAATACGCATTCGCAACGCGCACGGCTAATTCGCTGGCTGTGCAGTCAATTGCATAGACGCCAGCGGCAGTGAGCTTGCGATGCGATTCGCGACGTTCATGGAGGAAGCGGCGGACGCCGGCATAATTGAGTGAATCGTCAAAGGTGTGCACTGGCGTGTCGTTGAGTTGGTCGAGGACTTGTTCGCGGATATTGGCGACCATCACCAAATGGCGTTTTTTTAACAGGTTTACGGCAAGCAATAATTCACTGTTGTCCTCGTCGCGCGAGTTAGTGACTAAAATCACCAGCGAGCGTTTGGGTTGTAGTACAGCAAGCTTTTCTGCGGCGGTAATGTAATCGGCAGTGGATTGGTTTGCATGTAGGTCATAAATACCATTAAGCAATACTTTTACGCGCTCGACACCTTTTTGTGGCGGAATCCAACGGTGTTGGTTGCCGAAACTCATCAGGCTCACGTTATCGCCTTGGCGCAATGCGATATAACTCACTAGCAGCATTGAATTGAGCGCGTGGTCGAAATGGCTGAGTTCATCATCTTTCGCGCGCATGCGACGACCGCTGTCGATCATCAATACAATTTGTTGGTCGCGTTCATCTTGATAATCACGTGCAATTAATTTCTGCCGACGCGATGTCGCTTTCCAATCCAATTGGCGCAAGCTGTCGCCCTGGCGATATTCGCGCAGTTGGTGAAACTCCATGCCTGCACCACGGCGCTGTTTCTTTTTAATGCCAATTTGGCTGGTGTGGTTTTCGGTGGCGAGAATCGCGTAGTTGGCGATGGCGACAAAATCCGGAAATACTTTGGCGGTAGTTGTCTCACCGGCCCAATAACGGATATGCCATAAACCCAACGGGCTTTTAAATTGGATATGGGTTTTATCCAATTGCAGTGAGCCGCGCACCAGTGGGCGCAATAAATAATGGTTGGTACTGATTTTGTTGGGTTCCAGCTCAATGCGCAGCGGTAAGTTTTCGTAGTTGGCATCCGCAGGTACACCATCAAAAATCTGGATGGCTACCCGATCGGTAAATTGATGGCGGATGCGCAGCTTTACTTCGGTCCATTTATCAACCGCAAGATTGCCCGGTAATTCACGCGTAATTTCCACCGGCGGCAAGCGACGCGATAATAGCCAGTCGAGTAATGCGATAACTGTTGCAGCAATAAATAATCCCTGCGGCAAATAAGCAGCGGCGCTCCATTTAAAATAATGGGCGCTAAAGGCGTTGATAAATACCAGCGCTGCAAGCAGCGCGAAGGCAGTTATCAAACGTGTGCTGGGAATCCATGTTCTGCGCATAATATTTTTTTCAGTAAGGGAATCAATGTCTCGGAGCTTCAACCTGCAACAAAATATTGTGCAGAATCCGCTCGGCAGCGATTCCTTCAATCGCCAATTCCGGTGATAACAAAATCCGGTGGCGCAGTGCCGGGATAAACATTTTTTTCACATCGTCCGGTGTTACAAACGAATTATTGTTGAGCAGTGCATAAGGGGGTGGTGGAGAGAGGAGGGCGATACAAGGGGGGGGGCCAGCGCCGCGTGAAATGCCAGACCAGCTGCGTGTAGCGCGCACCAGTTTTACTACGTACTGCAAAATTTGTTCGTCTACGGTTATTTGCTCTGCAATTTTTTGCAGGCTTAACACATGTGCTGGTTTTAATAGTGTGCGGATATGCTCCAGACCAAAACCACCTTGTGATTGTGAAGTTACCTGGCGCAACATAAATTGTTCATCGCTCTCGCTTGGGTAATCAATAATCACTTTCAACATAAAGCGGTCGAGTTCTGCTTCTGGCAGCGGATAAGTACCTTCTTGTTCGATCGGATTTTGTGTTGCGAGCACCATAAAAGGTTCGCCGGTTTTGAAGGATTCGCCTTCAATAGTGATTTGCCCTTCTTGCATTACCTCAAGCAATGCCGCTTGGGTTTTTGCGGGCGCGCGGTTGATTTCGTCAGCGAGTAATAAATTGGTAAACGCGGGGCCTTTGCGGATTTCAAATTCCTGTTTGGCCATATTAAACATCGCGTGACCAGTCACATCGCTAGGCATTAAGTCGGGTGTGAATTGCACGCGTGAAAATTGCCCGCCAAAACATTTGGCTAGGCTGCGTACCAATAGGGTTTTACCCAAACCGGGTACACCTTCAATCAATACATGGCCGCGTGCGATCAGAGCAATCAATACCTGCTCGATTACGGCGTCCTGACCAATCAAGACTTTTTTAATTTCATTCAGTAAATTGTTGGCAACGGTGCTCGCCTGCTGCAAACGATTTTGCAAACTCTCATCGGCGTCCGTTGCTTTGTTGGTTTCAATGCTGTCGTTGTTGCTAATTGACTCAGTCATAATTGCTTCCTGAAAGTTGCTTTCTGATAGTTTGCAAATGTGCAATCGCTGCGGCAAATTCCTGGGGATGGTGCAGGCCGTCGGCGAAAAGAGCTTGTTTGATATCGGCTTGGGAAATGCCGGTTAGTTGGTGTAAAAACTCAAGGCGCTGTTCACCTGATGCTTGATCCAGATTGGGATGCTGCTCATCCAAACGCTCCAGAATTTCTTTGCGCAATACATTGAGTAATTGCGGGTGCTGCTGTTTGCGCCAGAGCAACATGGCGCTGGCGTAAATGTGTTCGGCCAGGCTACGGCGTCCGCTTTGTTCAACAACCAATACCGGGCCAAAACGCACGCTGAGTGACCAGAGCCACAAGGCCAGTGCGATAATGCCGGCGATGACACCGTAGCTGGTATTGCGCCACAAAATGCTCGCGAGTGATGGGGCATCCTGATTAATTAAAAACCATACGCGGCCATCTGGATTCACCAATCGCCAGAGTCCGTAAGCGTGGTCGTGACAGTCAATGCGCTGGTTTGCCCAAATAGTATTGTCGCTGGTGATGGTGACTGAGCCTTCGCCTATATCAAAGTAGAGCAGGTGCTCACGTTTTTCATCGTAGTGATAATCCTCTTCCTCATCTGTTTCTTCTTCCGCTACAGATTCATTTTCTTGCGCATCACCAACGGCAAGGTCTTGATCTGTTGGTGTTTCACCGCTCTTTGTATCTTCCTTGGCATCGTCGTGAGCGATATAGTCATAATAAATAAATTGGCTGCGGCGACTGAAATCAAAATTCAGTGGTTTTTCTTCGTCGGCAAATTCAACCGCTGTAGGTGTTTCTTTCATGTTGCAGCGATAATAGTTTTCCGGTTTTTCGTCTTTTTTGGCTTTCCCATTTTTCTTGTTGGTTTTTTTATCGCTCGATTTTTCTGCTAGTGTTTTTTCTTCTGTATCTTCAGTTGGTGATTTTTCAAGGGGTGTGTCCTGCTTGTCATCCGCTTTTTCCGTATCAGAATTTTCATCATCGGATTGGTCACTTTCCTCGTCAAAACCATCGGCAAGCTTTTCCAGCAGGTCACGGGTGTCAGCATCAGTTTCTTCTGGCTCCAGCTCGATATTAAAATCGTTTAGCAGCAGATCCTCTTCACTGGTGTGGGTGCCGATAAACGGATTTTGCGTTGAGGTAATCAGGGTGCCGCCCGCTTCCACCCATTCATAGAGCGAATCATAGCGTTCCTGAGTCAGCGTTTTGTAGCCGTTGATAATCACAATCGTGTCTTGTGCATCCAGTTTGAGGTTGCGCCAGGAATGTTTATCCAACAGGCTCAGGTTTTTTACAGTAGTGGCTTGCACGCCCTGTTTGCGCAAGAAAATTTCAGCGGCAAGAAAATCGTTTTGTCGCGCCTCTTTTGAATAGCCTAGATCGATTTCATTCTCTTCCCACTCCAGTGTGGTGTACCACCAATAGCCCAATCCAGCCAAGACAGCGGCCAACGCACCGATTATCAATCCGCGCTGCAAACGCGTTAGCGATTCTTTTGCGTCACTCACTCAGCAGCTCCTTGTGCATTTGCGTTGTTGCTTTGCTGTAGCCAGCAGCTATTCCAGTTCGCACATAAATATTGCGCCTTCTCTGTCGTGGGTAATAAATGGCCATAGGCCAGCCGCTGCCATTCACGGGTGAGTGCAACAAAATAAGCAACACGTGTTTGTGCACTGGTGTTGCTAGCAAAATGCTCGCGCATTAATTCTGCACATTCGCGTTCGGTATGGCCATCGTGAATATCCACGCCGCTATGAACCAAATGAAACAAGCTGGCGCGATAGAGCAGGGCGAGGGCTGCGCGCATATCACCTGCTTGCAGAAGTTTGAGTGCATTAGTACTGATGTCTTCCGGCAGCGATTCGCGGGTCACATCCATCCCAAACAGGGTCACCGGTTTTGCTTTGGGAGCGGGTGTAGGTTTAATCCGTACAAACTGCGCGGCTAGCCAATGTCGATAGCGATAAAAAACAAAACCAATTAAGGCGAGTACCGCAAGCCATAAGAGTATTTCCAAAAAACTGGCGGCAGCGACAAACCCTTCAAAATTGGCTAGAAATTTAAAAAACTTTTTCCAGAAAGTTGATGGTTCTTCATCCTCTTCTGGTTCATCGAATTTCAATGTGCGCTGTATTTCCTTACGGCTAAATTCGGATTGTTGTAATACGGCTTTGATGGATTCCTGCGCTTGGTTGCGATCAATTTCAGTGAATTCACCGAGCGGTTTATCGATCACTGCTTCGCCGGAATATTCCTCAGTGGTTCCTACAGATTCCTCTACCGCCGGCAATTGTTCATCGGCAAAGGCAATGCGCTGTGCATCGAAGGTAAAAATGCTGAGCCCAAGCGCCAGCGTTAAAAGTAATGAAGGCAAAATATTTCCCGTACTGCGTTTGTTGGCGATGCGGCGGAAAGCAATATCGATATCCCACGCCTCCAATTTAATGCGGCGATTTAAATAGAGCGCAAATCCGCAGGCGACATAAAAGGGGGCTGTGAGGCTGAGGGCGAGATACCAGATGGACAACTGCAGCAGATGCAAATTGGAAGATTCCTGATCAAAAAAGAAATTCGCCCATTCGATATCAATTTCACGCGGAATCAGCGCCCAGATAAAACTGATAATGCCGATCCATAAAAATATTTCCAACGCGAGCCCCATAAAACTCATCCAGCTTGCAGGCGAGGAATCTTCGCGGTGCAGTACACCCAAACGGTCTTGACGACGCGCGCCGCTTAATCCTTCCAGTTGTAATACCGGTAAATCCATACTGCGAGTTGGGCTGAGCCTTCTCCAGATCAGGCTGGAAAAAATTTGTTTCAAAGCGAGCGATGGAAATAATTTGAAAGTGCTGCGCGTATCGGGCAAGTCATTAAATACGGCGTGGCTGAGGATATGTAATAGTGGGCGTTCCAACACCGGTTTGAGCCACCAGATAAACAGTGCACCCACCCAAAACCAATTGTCGGGAATCAGCAACGTAAATATAAAAAAGGGAAAGCTCACCAGCAGCCAGATTTTCATCATCGGCAGCCACCAGCGTTTGGCCATTAACAAACCCAAATCCACCGCTTCCCATGCACTGCGCGGGCGAATCTCGATTGTGACTTGATCCAGATTCATCCCTGGCCTCGCTCGCCGCGCAAACTACGCCCGCTAAACACTAAATAACCAATCACCAGAGCCCACAAAAATCCACCCACCAGATATTTCTGCCAAGGCATAAGAATATTATTGGACGACCAAAAAGCTTCGATGAAAGCGGCGATCACTAGCATGATAATCACACCATACACCAGTTGGATGGCGATGAGGCTGGCGCGTTTGAGCGATTCTTTGCGCGTGAGGTTGCCTGGTGCCAGCAATGCGTAGCCGAGTTTTAAACCCGCGGCACCGGCGATACAAATAGCTGTCAATTCAAAACTGCCATGACCGACCACAAAACTAAAAAAGGTTTGGGTAAATTCAGCATTGGTTAAATGCCCGGCAACTGCACCCATCAACAAACCGTTGTAGACGAGAAAAAAAATCGAGCCAACGCCAAATATAATTCCTGATGCGAAAGTGCGAAATGCCACGCTGATGTTATTGCTGATATAAAAACCAAACATCTGCACGTTGGTATCGGATTCACGCGCGCTGCCAAGCGTGCGGTTTTCCGGATCGTACATACTTTCAAATGAACTGACTTGCTCGGGTGCAGTGACGGTGTAGACCAAATCTGGCTGCCACAAAATCGCTAAAAACATCAGCAGCCCCGGAACATAAAGCAGAGCGGTTGCCCACCAAATATAACGCTGCTGCTCGCGCACCAAGCGCGGAAATCCCGCCACAATAAAGCTGGTGAATTGCTGCATAAAGGGTTGTTTGCGGCGATACAACTGCTGGTGGCCGCGCACGACTAAATCGCCGAGTTTATCGACCAAATGGCTCGAGTAGTGGCGATCTTTTGCGAGCGCGTGGAAATGGCAAAGGCGGCGATAGCGGCTGGCAAAACTCGCCAGCTCACTGCCCTTGAGGCGGCCATCGGGTTTTTCCAGCTCTATAATTTCCAGCTCCATAACATGCCAGAGCGGTTGGTAAAGTTGTTCAAATTGTCCTTGTTTCATGTCATCGTCCTTACTGCTTGCCGACCATGGTGTTGGCCATTTGTTTGATGGCAATCACCGGATCTTTGCTGCCGATAACGGGTAAAAGAATTGTTGCCAATTCACTTTGGCGCTCGGCCGATAAATATTTACTGCGCTCGGCAAACGCGAGCAGGGCGCGTTGTTCGTCGGTGGAAAAGTCGGCGGGCACTGGCAACTGACCGCGCACTTCAAAACTGGGTTCGCGCGCAGGCGGCGCCTCGTAAATCACCATGCTGCCAGCGGCCAAATCGCCCAGCCGTTTGAACTGGCGGTTGCACAGGCTGGCGACAATACCGGTGAGGTAGAGCATGGGCAGAAAATCGACAAAGCGTAATAAATTGCGCAACAGCGAGGGACCAAAGGTAATGGGCGTGCCATCGTCGTTAACTACGCGGATGCCCATCCATTTTTTTCCGGGCGTACGCCCTTGGCGGGTAACTTCAAAGAACACGGGATAAAACCATTCGAGCAAAAACGCGAGTATCAGCGCTATGCCGGTACCCATGCGCCCAAGCAGGGAGAGGACAATAAAAATCACGGTGACTATGCCGTAGCGGATCAGGATATCCAGCAATTGCGCCAGTACCCGCACACCAAAACCAGCGGGTGTCAGTGGGAGCAGTGCACCTTCCGGAGTTTCAAGTGATTGGCGGGTATCGAGTAACAAATCCAACTGTCCTTATACATCGGCGAACCATGCCACTTAGGGCATGGCGCCATGCCGGGTTATGTCGCTTAAATTATATTTTCTGGCGGATCGGGTAAGTGGTGAGAATAGCGGATAAGCCATTTGTTGAATAGAAAATTTTCCTATCGGGGCGGCTGATTGCAATTCGTCAAATCATATTCCAGAAAGGTATTTCTCCCATCTCGAGTGAGTCATGTATGATCTCGCGCCATTTTGTGTGACCTGTGTATCAGTAAAATTAACTTAGTATTGAGGTAAGTAAGATGTTAGGAGTGTTTAAAGGATGTGGATCCCGGATGATATCCAAAGGGATTGTGGTGATGGCGACGTTTATGCTGTTGTCAGCATGTGGCGGTGGCGGTGGCGGTGGCGGTGGCAATAGCACCTCATCAGCTAGCAAAAAATTGACAGCAAATGCGGGCGCGGATTTGATCGTCAATACATCGGCGCGCGTCGATCTTGATCCTCAGGCTTTGGTTGCGAATGTCAGCTCGGCAAAGCTCAGTGCACAGGGTTTGGAATTGCTAGGCTCATCTGATAACAAAGAATCGATAGTGGCGCTCACGTGGACCAAGTTGGAAGGCCCGGATTTTGCCATCTCATCGAGCGGAATTAACGATGGCAG
>NZ_JBRFPI010000140.1:0-10234 GCF_053579595.1 Cellvibrio sp. | reverse complement strand
TTGATGTAAGTTTGATGTAAATTATTCCTGTTTGTTATAGTGGCGCATCTGAAAATGTATGGCACACGTATCTGATTGCCATAATCAGCTGCAGTCAGTCGCGTTGATGCGATTGTTAACCACTAAAACCCAAGGAACTTTACATGCGTTATTCCGCGATTCCCGCTGCTCGCGCAGCCCGTTTTTTACCTAATCCACTTGCTGTTGCTATGGCGCTAGCTTTGAGTGGTGCCGCTTTGCCTGCCATCGCCGAAGCAGAGACCAAGGTGCTACCGAAGGTGGTGGTTGTGGGTACAGAGGAGGGCGATAGCGAGCGCCAGCCAGGTGCTGTTGCGATTGTGACGGAAGAAGAGCTGCAGATTCGTCAACCCCGTTCGACAGAAGAGGCCTTGCGATCAGTGCCCGGCGTGGCCATCAAACCTGAAGAAGAAAGTGCGATTGTTGCCAATATTGGTATTCGTGGTCTGAGTTCTGCCGATTACAAAACCTTGATCCTTGAAGATGGTGTGCCCATCGCGCCCGGTTTGTTTGTGGGCAATGGCCGCTACTACAACCCGCGTATCCAACGCATGGAAACGATTGAAGTCCTCAAAGGCGCCGCTTCTTTGCGTTACGGCCCCAGCACCATTGGCGGCGTGATTAACTACATCACCAAGCAACCTGAAGATGGCGTTCAGCTTGAGGCGCGCGCCGGTTCATTCAACAGCCGTGAGGCGACACTGGAAGTCGGTGGCTCAACGCCATCGCAGGAAGCGCAGTTCGGCGCTTTCATCACCCATGCCAGTAGCGATGGTTTTCTGGATAAGGGTTATGACATGACCGATGTGATGATCAAAACCGGCTTGGCGTTGGGCGATAATCAGTGGTTGAGCCTGAAATTCAGCGATTACGACAGCGAGGCCAACATCTCCTATCGCGGCCTATTCCTGCGGGCTTACAAAGAGGGCGCGGACTACAATCCGGCACCGGACGATTATTTTATCAGTGGCCGTCGCGCGCTGGATTTGAACCACGAGTGGGACATCAGCCCGACCGCCAAGCTGACCACGTTGGTGTACGGAAGTGAAACCTATCGTGACTACTGGCGCTATGCCACCAACAATGCCGCTTCAGTGGCCGCCGGGCGCTGGGTTTATACCGACAGTTTGAACGGCAACAACCGCAGCTTTGATCGGTTTGGTATCGATAGCCGCCTCAAGCTGCAGCATCAGTTGTTTGGTTTGGCGAACGAGGCGGAAATTGGTGTGCGGGCGATGAATGAATCTATGGATGATGTGACCATTGCCGCGACCAGGGCTACGCCGCGTACCGGCACCATCAGCAGAGATGCGGTTGAATCCGCCGATAGTCTCGCCCTTTATGCACAAAACCGTTTCACCCTGTCTGACCGTTTTGCGGTGACTGCAGGCTTGCGCGCTGAAAGTTACGAGCAAACCAGCAAAAACAAACGCGCTGCAACCAATAATGAGGCCGACACTTCCAACACGGAAATCCTGCCGGGGCTAGGTGCTACCTATCAGATCAATCCTGCGCTGCAAGGTTTTGCAAGCGTCTACAAAGCCTTCTCGCCCGCGCTCAATAGCGATGCACTTAACGGCTTGGAAGATCAGCAGCTGGACGCTGAGCGTTCGGTGAATATCGAGGCGGGTGTACGTGGCGCGCGCGAGCAGTTGACCTACGAGTTGACTTTCTTCCGTATGGATTTTGACAATCAGATTATCCCGGCCAACTCGAACAGTCAGTTCCAGCGTACCAATGGTGGTGAGACGCTTCATCAAGGTCTTGAAGCGGCACTGGGTTGGGAGCTGGGCGCTGGTTTTACCCTCAAATCCAGCGCTACCTACATTCCAGATGCGGAATTTGTGGGCGCGCGCCGCGATGCGAATGGCAACATCACCACACCCGATGGCAATCGCGTGACCTATGTTCCTGAGTGGGTGACCAACATGAGCCTGGAGTACAAAACCGGCAAGTTGCGCACCGCACTCAGCGTGCATCACACCGGTGAGCAATACACGGATGTGCTTAACACCAAGCCTATCACCGAGAGTACATCCGGCTTTTTCACCGGCCAGATCAATAGCTATACGCTGCTGGATTTGAACGCGATCTACGAGTTCAGCAAGGATCTTAGCCTGAGCGCCAGCGCCAAGAACCTGACCGATGAACAGTACATCGCCAGTTTGCGTCAGGGTATTTACGTGGGTACCGAACGCAGCATCGATGTGGGGGTGAAATTCAAGTTCTAACAGCTGCTCGCCGTTGCTGCCTAATAATCTCGCCCTGTGCGGGATTATTTTTTTATGAAGCCGACGTTTTTGAATCTTTTTTCAAGTTGTCGATATAGCGGATGCCGAGCAATTTCAGCAAAAGTGTACGAAAGGCTTTACCGATTGGGTAGAAAATTTTTGACCCCACTTTAGTGCTAAACACATAATAATTAATGCGATTAAAAATGCCGGAGGGTGTACTCAGCAGCGTGAGCATATGAATTGCATCTGGCCCATAGTAGATAGCATCTTTAAATTTCAGCACCATACCCTGATCGATATCCAACCCCAAGCGGGTTATCTCATCCATCAACTCACCTGGCTGGCGTGCATCAACCAAATGCAAATTGCCGACCGCTGCGCGTATGCGGATATATTTACAGTAGGTTTTGCATACAGGGCATTCGCCGTCGTATACCAGCCATACGTCTACTTTGGGATCTACATCCGGAGTCATATTTTTTGCCACTTTGATTTACATTTTGCTATTGCAACATGTGAGCAGACTTAAGAAGTTTTTAATGCCTGATTTGGAAAAGCATCGCTCGCGAGTATATATACCACTAATACTTCGGCTATTACTAATATCAGTTAATGGATTTTTATCTAACAAGATAATGTCGGCGCGTGCGGAAGCCTGGTGAGAAAAATATTTTTGGGGTGCGTGGTCTGTGAGGGTGAGTACTGTTTGGTGTTTTGGCTATAGATAAAATGATTGTGCAGCTATAGTGCTATAGGCATCAATAATATGCTGCACTTCAGCTTTACGACTTAATTGAGCCCTCTTGTAGTGATCCAGTGTTTTCTTTAGGTAATCAGCAGCGATTTTTGCTTGTTCAGGTGTGTTGCTTTGCCAGATGAGGCTGCCAATGGGATTTATTTTTGAGTTGGAAATTTTTTCTGTTGAGACTAATAAAATTTCATAAAAGCGCTGGTTTTCAATAATCAAGGTTTCAGCTTTCAAGCTGAAATCGAATTGGATTAGCTGCTGTCGTAAGGTGAATTGATGGTGTACTGGGCAGAGTAAAAAATCGATTTCACATGCAGGATTTTTTTGATAAATCGCGCGAACTAATTCCGTCATTAAATCGCCGCCAACTCCGGCAATTATCACGAGATGTTTTCCGCTGAGTTGTTGTAAGGGCAGGGCTGTGACGTCTATACAGTGCACTTGCCATTGAGTGTGCGGATCAGGCTTTTTTGGAAAAAACTGTTTCAGTTTATGTTCCAGTTCATGCATAAGATCGGGAACTATATCCACGAAATGAATATTAGGCGCTGCGTGTCGCGAAAGCAGTGCAGCGCCTAACAAACCATGGTCGCAGCAGCAATCCCAAATGTGATCGTATTGCTTGGTTACCATGGATTCAATGTGTTGCAGGCGTTTGCCAAGGTTGATTTTTTTGCTGGTACTCATTTGTTAGGTGGTCTTTTTTTTTAAGTGTTCCAGCACCATTTAACAAAATAACCTGGCGGAGTTGGTGCGGGTTTCTAGTGGGATTTGAACGCAATAATAAGGCCTGATGCCGCCACAATCGCCATACCGATCAAGCTCATGCTGTCGGGGATGGTGTCGAAAATAATCCAGCCCAACAATCCCGCCCAAAGTAGTTGCAAATAGGTAGTTGGAGCTAGCATGGATGCGGGCGCATGCCGATAGGCAAGGGTAAACAGGTAGTGTCCCAAGCCGCCGCTAACCCCCATGCTCAGCAGTAAAATCACCTCTAACTCACTTGGCGCTTCATTTTCCCAAAACCAGGGCAGGGCGATGCCAAAGATAATTGAGCCAAGCAGTGCTGTGTAAAACAGCAGGGCGATGGCTTTTTCGGTGCTGGCCAGTAAGCGCGATAACAACTGATAAGTCGCGTTGGCTGCCGCTGCACCCAGCGCAAACATAATGCCTACAGCATCCAGCCCACCCCCGGGGCGGGCAATCAGTAGCACGCCGATAAAGCCAGTGACGATCGCCGCCCAGCCCCAGCCGCCAATCTTTTCACCCAGCATGGAGCCGGCGAGTAACGCTACCAGCGTGGGCGCGAGAAAGTTGATCGCCGTGGTTTCTGCCAGTGGCATGCGGTGCAATGCCATACCCATACAGAGCGACGCGATGGTCAATACAACCGCGCGCGCGACCACTAATCCGGTGCGCTGGGTGTAAACCAGCTGAGCTGAATGGCGCGGGGCGAGGATCATCACCATCAGCAAAAAATGGACGATATAGCGCATCGCCACCACAAAGGGAACGTTGTAATGGGTGGTCAGGTATTTGGTGGTGCTGTCCATGCACGCAAAGAGAAACAAGCCAGCGGCGGCGAGCAGGAATCCTTTAAGAGCATTGTGTTGCAGCAAGATTGTGGTGTGCGGGGCTTTTTTGGGTGCAGGTTGCCCAGCGGGTGAATCGCTCATTACTGTTAATCCGAGAGATGAAGCAAAAAATAAGTCATATTAATAGTAGCAGTAATGTGGGCGAAGGATTAGCGCGTAAGTCTAAAAAGGCAAACCCCAGCACTGGGCTGGGGTTTGTTGATACTTTTTTGCTGCCGTGGATTAAAAGCGAATGGTTCCCTGTAGCGCTATATTTCTAGGGCGTTCGTAGAAGGCGTAGTAGCCTGTGCCGCTCGATACTGTAGTCGCTACCGGTAAACCGTTGGCATAGGTAACTACCGATTCGTCCGTCAGGTTTTTGCCGATCAATGCCAATTCCCACATGTCATCGTTACCGCTCAGCGCAATACGAGCATTAATTTTGGTGTAGGACGGCTGCTCAAACTTGGGATCCAATGACGGAGTGGTCAGGTACTCAGTGCTATATATAACGTCCAATGTATTAACTAATTTGAGGCCATTGCTGAAGTTCAAGGTGTAATCGATGCCCACATTCCCCTGAATTTCCGGGGTGAATTCACGGCGTTTGCCGGTGGCATCACACACAGTTGGGTTGGTTGGGTTGCGCTCGGATGCAGGTTGCCCAAAGTAGCATTGCGAGTTGGGGAAATCGGTGTATTCAAAATCGATGTAGGCTGCGCCACCGCGCAACATGACGTTATCAATGACTGCCCAGCGGCCATCAATCTCAAGGCCTTGCACTACAGCTTCACCCGCATTGGTCACGTTGAAGCTGAGGCTGCCATCGAACTGGCTGGTTTGCATATCTTCGAATTCAGAGCGGAATGCGGCAACGTTCAACTCTGCTGCGCCATCGGCCAATACAAGCTTCGCACCTGCCTCGAAGTTTCTAACCTTTTCCTCTTCAAATTCCCAAGTGCCCTCAATATTTGGGTAAATACCATCCAGTTCATTAGGCGCAGCGTTGGCACGGACGTCAAAACCACCGGACTTAAACCCTGTGGTGTAACTGAGGTAGACCATGTCTGTGCCCCAGAAATCGTGTTGGAATGTGATCAGTGGCGTAAAGCCGGATTCATCTCGATCACCTTTAACTGCATGAGGATCGATCTTGAATTGGCTCCAGATCAGGTTGTAAGGCTGCGCTGTGGTTCCCTGAGGCAGAGTCACGCCAGTATTGCTAACGTGATACTGGTGGCGACTAGCTTCTTTGGTTTCCTGGGTATAGCGGGCTCCCACAATCAACCGCGACAAGTCGGTGAAATTCCATGTCCCTTGGGCGAATATTGCGGCCAGATCTGTATCCTGTTCGAAGTCGCGCTGGGTTGATGCACCGCGCAGTAAATTAGCGGCTTGGGCACCGAGTAGTGATGAGAAGGCGGTAGCGATAAAGCTGTCAGTGGGAACGCGCACTGCATCGTGGAACTTCAGCGAGCTGCTTTGGAAAAACACACCTCCGAGATAGCTGATAGTTCCATCCTCGGGTGACGTGATACGAAGTTCCTGGCTGACCTGACTGTAATCCTCATCCGATAGGATGTTAAAGCCTGATGCCCCGGTAAAATCGCAGTCGCACAGCTCTTGGTAGGTGTAGGCGTTGTAACCAGTCACCGAGGTGATAGTGTGCTCGCCCAACTCCCGCTCGATATTGAGTGTGATGTTTTCAGTATCGTTATAGCTGTAATCGCCATTTGATTGGCGCTTCCAATCATGAGTCGTATCAAGTTGATAGGCGCCTTGAGTGAAGAACGATAGGGCATTCGCGTAAGATCCTCCCACCGGTTTAACGACTTCGATGTTGCGCCCATTACTGTCGAATGATCCATCTTCCATCTTGAGGGTAATGTCCCACAGGTCGCTCGGTTGCCATTGCAGGGTCGCACGGATCACGCGATTTTTATCGCCGGACTCGTCGCGATCCAGCGTGGTGTTCTCCATATAGCCATCGAGGCTGCTTTGTAAAATGGCAAGGCGGCCACCGACGGTATCGCTGATTGGGCCTGACAATATCAGGCGCACATCCTGCTCGCCGTGTTCCGGCTCGTAGAGCGCACTGAGTTTTCCTTCCAGTTCATCACCAGGCTTGGCAGTGGTGATACTGATTGCACCTGCGGTGGAGTTTTTGCCGAAGATGATACTTTGCGGGCCGCGCAGGACCTCTACGCGTTCGATATCCAGAAAGGGCGCGCGCGACAACTGCGCGCGACCGTAGTGAATTCCGTCTATAAATTGTGCCGCGGACTGCTCAAAACCCTGGTTTACACCGGAACTGATGCCACGGATGGCTATGTTGGTACCTATACCGGTCTGAGTCATATTGAAGCTGGGGATGTAATCCGCCATGGTTTCGATATTAGTGATACCGGCAGATTCGATTTTCTCTCCCCCGAGTGCATTCACCGACAATGGAACATCGCGCAGGCTTTGCGGACGTTTTTGTGCAGTTACCATCACCTCTTCAAGTGCCGGGCTATCATCTTGGGCGATTGCAGGTGCAGTCAGAGATAAAGCGATAGCCGCTGCGAGAAGGTTATGCTTGTGCGCTTTCACGGGAGAGTCTCCTTGGCTTTTATTGTGAAGTTTGTGCGTGAAGAGTGTTAATTGCCCAAAGTGGGGCAATAAATACTTGTTAATTAATAGCTTAAAGTGGCAAAAATACCAGTTAATGAAAAGCTTTGCTCCAAAGTGGTAATAAGGCTGCCACTTTTGGTGACGAAGTTCGCAAAAAAAGTGGCTTTTGTTCAAAGGCTGAACTTGCGCTTGTCGATTCTGGCGAGTAAGGTGCGGCCTCGGAGTCGGCCCGACAGTCGCTCTGATGTTAACTGAATATCTCTCTTGAGTGTTATTTGGTGCATCGGGGAGGAAAGTCCGGGCTCCATAGGGCAGAGTGCCAGGTAACGCCTGGGAGGCGCGAGCCTACGGAAAGTGCAACAGAGAGCAGACCGCCTAAGCATTCGCAAGAATGACGGTAAGGGTGAAAGGGTGCGGTAAGAGCGCACCGCGCAACTGGCAACAGGCTGCGGCATGGTAAACCCCACTCGGAGCAAGACCAAATAGGAATCCATTGGTGCGGCCCGCATCGGATTCGGGTAGGTTGCTTGAGGCTAGCGGTGACGTTAGTCCCAGATGAATGACTGTCCACGACAGAACCCGGCTTACAGGCTGACTCCGTTTTTATCCACTCATTGCACTTGATTATGTTTTTTTGATGCACACTTTCTAAGGTGCTACGTATCGCAAGCTGAACGCCTTTACCTGTTTAATCACCAGCAAACTTAGTCCCAGAACTAGCATTAAAATGCTCGATGGTTCGGGTAGTGTCGTATCAATACTAAGCTTGTAGTAGTAAGTTGCAGAGCTCCACGATCCAAGGATGATTGAGCCAACATTTTGATTGGTTAGATCAAACGTATGTTTGTAGCCCCATATGGGAACTCCAAAGTCTCCTGTAATGCCCACGGGTATAATTGTTTCGCGCCTGATCAGGTTACCTTGTGGCGTGAAAAGAAATGCAAATTGTTCATCACTGTTAAAATTCTCTGCCTCAAATCCAAAGCTGAGCACAGGTTGTGTAAACCTGATTGCGATGGCGCCGTAAATTGCATTTTCTTCAGGGTAGTTTGCCGGTTCATTGAGGGTGTCTTGTAAATTGCCAAGGCCATAGGTGCCAGATTGGCCATTGTCCGAGCCAAAATATTGGGAGTAGTTTCCCGAAAACTCGGTATCTGCCTGATTGACAATTAGCGCGCTGATATTAGCTTGCTTGTTTTGCTCTTTGCTTACCCAATGCAGTGTTGCCAAGCTGCCGAAGTTGTTGGTGATGTTGGCACCAGCCGTCAGGTCATTGGCATTAATAAATCCACCAAAAGCGTTGGTGGCGAATATCATTGAGAGCAAGAAAGTGAGGATCTTGTTCATTATAAAAACTTCCTAGTTTGATGAAGGCTTATTGTCCCATAGGGATAGCTCCAGATTCTGTTGCAACGATCATACATATCGATCATTTTCGGTGCAACGAGACGGGACTTGATTTAAAAGTGTCCTCTAGGTTAGGCTGCCCGCTTTGGCGTATACCGCTACTTTTTTAGGTACAATGCTCCTAAGATTCAGCTTTTTACTGCTTACAGATCCTGATTTGTGCCCTCCTATCTCTTATATAGATCTAATCCTTATATAAATTCCCTATTATCACTGCGAAATAATTACATACTTAATGTTTTACATTAAGTATGGCGCCTATCTTTTTGTTTTTGTTGTTTAAGTTGGTTTTTGTGGTTCGTCCCCATTGCATTTTCCCTTCATGTTTGACGAAATTTCCCGATTTTCGCAGTGATTTTATGCGCCTTTTGGCAATTGCTTGCTTGACATTGCATCACCCCGATTTATAGTGAGCGTCGTGGGGAAATGTGGGTAATTGTGGATTTTTGTGGAAAATAAACCCGGCAAGTGGTGAAACGTGTCCGATTTAACAGGTAGTCACTCCATCAGCATGGACCCCAAGGGTCGCATGGCGATACCAGCGCGCATCCGCGACTCGCTGGCAGCGTCTGGTGCTGCGCGTTTGTGGGTGACTGCACACATGTATGAACGCTGCCTGTTGGTTTACTCCGAAGCCGAATGGCAACCTGTACTTGCCAAGGTGCAAGCACTTCCCGCTGGAAATGAGCATGTTCGCCGGATTCAACGCCGTTTTATTGGGCAGGCAGTGAATCTTGAGATGGATGCGAATGGCCGTGTTCTGGTTCCCCCCACCCTGCGCGAATTTGCGCATCTGGATAAAAAACTCATGTTGGTTGGTCTGGGCAATAAGTTGGAGCTGTGGGATGAAGACAGCTGGAACGCCCTGATGGATCAGCCGGCAGAAGGCGATATGCCTGCCGACTTACAAAATCTCTCTTTTTAGGTACCGGCGTGGCTGACTCACAACATATAACCGTGCTCTTGAATGAGGCGGTCGCGGCGCTAGTCACCGATACCTCAGGCTTTTACGTGGATGGCACCTTTGGGCGCGGCGGCCACAGTGCCTTGGTGATGCAGCAGCTATCTGCCGATGGCCGGTTGCTCGGAATCGATAAAGACCTGGCCGCTATCGCCACTGCCAACGCCCGTTTCGCTGATGATGCCCGCTTTGCAATCGCCCACGGTTCGTTTGCGGAATTGGCTCAGCTTGTAGAGGCGCGCGGGATGACTGGTCAGGTCGCTGGTGTCTTGCTGGATTTGGGGGTGTCGTCACCGCAATTGGACGAAGCCGAGCGCGGTTTCAGTTTTATGCAGGATGGCCCGCTCGATATGCGGATGGACCAGACCCGCGGCCAAAGTGCAGCGGATTGGGTTAACACCGCGAGCGAAGACGATATCACCTGGGTGTTTAAAGAATATGGGGAAGAGCGTTTTGCCAAGCGTATGGCGCGCGCCATTATCGCTGAACGCCAAAAGACACCTTTTACGCGCACCAAGCATTTGGCGGAAGTGATTAAAGAGGCAAATCCCGCGTGGGAGAAGGGCAAGCATCCTGCGACTCGTGCCTTCCAGGCGATCCGCATCCAGGTCAACAACGAGTTGACTGACCTTGACTCGGTCCTGGAGCAGGCACTCGCTGTACTTGCACCGGGTGGCCG
>NZ_JBRFPI010000139.1:0-10327 GCF_053579595.1 Cellvibrio sp. | reverse complement strand
ATCCAGGCGAGGGGTGATCGCAGAGGCTTTAAAGCTACTCATAGTGTCTTCCTCGGAGTTAAATACCGGTTTGCACCGGTAACGGTCATCAACAATCGTTATTGTCAGAACGGGTAAAACATGCGGAGCGGGTAAAACAAACAGTTATTGTCGGTCGTTGTGGCACTAGCGCTGTCATGACGACCGAAACCCGATACATGAAAATATCGGGTCAGAGGATTAATCAAACTTGCGCGAGGCGTTCAACCGAATTTGCTCGGTTAGTGTGGGTGGTTCGGGTTCCGCTCTGCGCATGGCGCGCAGCACTTCACCTGCGACGATAAAGGCGCCGACCAGCAGGCCTGAATAAATGAACATCACAAAGCTGTAGTCAACTGTGTAGTTCCAGGGGCGTGCAATACCAAGGTAACAAGCAAACAGCCAGGACACAGAGGAGAGTGCGCCAGTCAGCGTCACCAAAATTTGCTCGAAGGTCGGTAGACCAAGCAGGCCACGGCGGGAAGTCACACGCGGAAAGCTGAAGTAGTGCAGGGCAACTCCATTGAGCGTTAGCACCGATACCACAGTGAATTTGGCCCACAGCTTCTCGTTCATCAGATACTGCTGGGGATTTTCCAGGTAACCGAGCAGCACCAGTGCCAGACCGGAAATCCACAATACGACCAGCGCAATAAACATAATTTCTGCAGATTTGGTGAGATCTTTAATAGCAGTAGCCGAAAGGGGGCTGCCTTTGGATTTGGCCAAGGCCAAGTCTTGAATAAGCAAAATGCCAATAGCCACACATGCAGCCAGGAGATGTGCATAAACAATCAAGGTCTTCATAGTCGTCCGCGCCTTTGTTGTTGTTTTGAGTCAGGTTGTTGTGAGTAAATTGTTATTTTTTGCTATTTATGATTGCGCTAACAAATCATCTATAAAATCTTGTGACGAAAAATTGAGAATGAATTTTTACGGCCAGAAAAGCTATTTATAAACGCTCGCGCGCAAATTAGTTACAGCTGGATGGTGAAGCAGAAAAGTGTGTGGTTCTCGCGAATACAGCACTTGTTTCCCTCGTTCTTATCACGGTCTTTATAATTTTGGCGCCTTAATTATCCGTTTGGCGCTATGTGTTTATAACTAAAAAACATCTCTCTAATGGATGAATCTATTTTTATGTTTATTATTCCACGTTACAGCAAATTGACAGCGCGATCAATTCACAAAACAAAGAAAATTCATTTCATTTTTAATAAAGTCAGTAATAAGCTCGCAAAAACATTTTTTTTGTTCATAGGTAAAATTGCCTTCATGAAAAAGTGCTCTTCAATGAGTAGTTAGAAATAAAGAGGGGGCGATAAAAGGGATGCAACCTAGTGTACGGGCTTTTGTTAGGTCAGGTAAGTCATACAAATTTCGAGGTGAGATACTTGTTATTTGCATTTTTTTACACTACCTTGTCAAAACTTACTGATAGTAGCATTTTTCGAACGGAACCAGTTCTCATTTAGGGCTATAAAAGACCCTATAAACATCTAAAAATTATAAGAAAACAAATCCAGCCTTGTGGGATGTGCGCGTGTAGGACCCACTAAATCAGGCAGTTGATACAGACACTTTCTGGTAGTTCCTGCGATAGCGGTTTGGGTAGGGTGGGACTTATTGCGAGTGCAGTAACTCTTTCTCCGGTTACCGTAATGCAAATATTGTCGTTTAAATGATAGCGCTACCTTGTATGTATTATTTTTCTAGGGTACAAGTACACAATGAGAGGTTATTCGCAGATAGCATTGGAAAATAAAATCATAATAATTCCGATGCAATCTTCAGTAACGAGTCTCTCGATGTAATATTTTTTGCAAAAAACCATTAAAAATAACCACAATAATTGTTCAATGTCATTGTTTTACCAGCTTATTTTTTTGTTGGTATTGTTTCTGTGTTGCAAAACTGGCGCATTTTTCTGTAGTGGCTGATTCCTGTTAATCATCATTATTCAGGTGATTGGTGCATTGCCTTTCTTTAGCGAAAAATAAGGTTGCGCTAACAAATATATTGATGGACCGACAATGTCACAGGCAGGTACGTGACGGCCTTACCGGAATGTAAGGATAAATCAGCGTCAGCGGTATCAGGCGCGAAATAATAACGAGGCCTTATGGTCTTCCTCACTGGAATCCAGGAGAACTTGAATGACAACTCCCTTAAGAAAAACTTACGGCTTGGCTGCAGTGTTAAGCCTTGGACTGGCTGCTGCCAGCCAGGGTGCTGCAGCCGGTTGCACGTATAAAATTACTAACGAGTGGAACACCGGACTTACCGGTGAAATCATAGTTACCAATAGCAGCACAACCGCTGTAAATGGCTGGACTGTGGGTTGGCAATATGCGACCAACCGTGTCACCACTTCATGGAATGTACGCCTGAGTGGAAGCAATCCTTACACAGCATCCGATATGGGTTGGAACGGCAGTTTGCCGCCAGGCCAGAGTGTCAGTTTTGGTTTTCAAGTAGATAAACGTGGCGGTGCTGCTGAGATCCCAAGTGTGACAGGCAGTATTTGTTCTGGCGCAGTGACCAGTTCAGCAGCGCCATCCAGCGTACCGACGACCAGTTCTTCGCGCAGTTCGACTCCTGTCGTTAGCAGCTCAAGCTCAAGTGTGATTAACAACGGCGGCCAACAATGTAATTGGTACGGCACCCTTTATCCCCTGTGTGTTACCACCCAGAGTGGCTGGGGTTGGGAAAACAACAAGAGTTGTATTTCCCGCTCTACTTGTATCAACGTAGTGGGTGGTTCCTCCATTAGCAGTACTGCGCCAAGTTCCCGCTCCTCCATCGCTCCGAGCAGTTCGTCTGTCGCAACCACCAGTTCAGTTGCGCCAAGCTCACGTTCATCAATTGCGCCAAGTAGTTCGTCTATTGCACCAAGCAGCTCTTCTGTAGCGACTACCAGTTCTGTTGCTCCAAGCAGTTCCAGCATTGCGACGACATCGAGCTCGGTTCCAAGCACCAGTTCTTCTGTTGCGCCTAGTTCACGCTCAAGTAGCTCGGTATCTTCCAATGCCTCCAGCCGTATGGATAACCCATTCGTTGATGCGCGTTGGTACATCGACCCAATCTGGTCCGCCAAAGCACAAGCTGAAACCAATGGTTCAAAAATCGCTGGCTATAACACCGCAGTGTGGATGGACCGTATCGGCGCTATTGCTCCGACCGATGGTAGCTACGGTCTGCGCGATCACCTGGATGCAGCATTGGCGCAAAATGCAAATGTGATCCAAATCGTTGTTTACGATCTGCCTAACCGCGATTGCCATGCGTTAGCATCAAACGGCGAGTTGAAACAAGGTGCTGAAGGTACTGCCCGCTATCGCACTGAATATGTAGATGCTATTGCAGCCATTTTTGGTGATGCCAAATACAGAAGCTTGCGCATCATTGCGATTATTGAGCCTGACTCATTGCCAAATCTGGTTACCAACTTGAGCGATCCAGAGTGTCAACAAGCGACTGATGCAACCCATGGTTATGTTGCCAACACCCGTTACACCCTGAGCAAGCTTCACACTATTCCGAATGTTTACTCTTACGTTGATATCGGCCACTCAGGCTGGTTGGGCTGGACTGATAACTTCGGTAAAGCAGTAACCTTGATTGGTGATGCAATCAAAGGCGCGACTGGCGGTGTTAACACTGTTGCTGGTTTCGTATCCAACACCTCTGGTTACACTCCATTGTATGAGCCATTCCTTGATTCCTTGGCTAACAGCGCCTTCCCAGGCAGCGGTGGTGGTACACAAACCCGTCAAGCCAAGTTCTACGAGTGGAATCCGCATTTCAGTGAGGTGGCTTTCGTTCAAGCATGGCGCACTGCAATGATTTCTGCTGGCTTCCCAAGCACTATCGGGATGTTGGTTGATACCGGCCGTAATGGTTGGGGTGGTCCAAACCGTCCAGCTGCTCAATCAACCAGCACTGTTCTGGATACCTTCGTTGATCAATCACGTCTTGACCGTCGTACCCATCGCGGCAACTGGTGTAATCAGCGCGGTGGCATCGGTGAGCGTCCACGCGTTGCACCTGTGGCAGGTATTGATGCTTACGTGTGGGTGAAACCGCCAGGTGAATCTGATGGTGCTGCCTCGCAAGAGTTGTCCTTCGATCCACAAGATCCAGCAAAAGGCTTCGACCGTATGTGTGACCCAACTTACAACTACAACCCAGGCAGTGGCTCTAACGTAGATACGGGGGCGTTGCCAAATGCGCCAGTTGCTGGTCGCTGGTTCAAAGAAGGTTTGCAGGTGTTGATTAATAATGCTTACCCACCTTTGGAATAATTGGGTTAAGCAAACCGTGTGAGAGTGAGCATGGACAGGCATTTGGAGAGATGCCCCGGTTAAGGACGACTTTTTCCCACAATGGATTCGGGCGGGCGGAGCGGTTTTACTACAGCTCCCGCCGCTTGCCAGACTCCAATAGCTATCCCTGAAAAACCGTGAACTTCCCGACCCTCCATACGGTGGGTCGGTTTTTTGTTAGTTTGCCCCCTCCAGCATTTTCTAAAAATTATTTTTGCTGCGTTATTTGTCAAAAGTGAATCAACAAAAATAATTTCAACAGGGTTCGCCGGATTCATGAAAGCGAATCGCCCATAACAAAAATGTCTTTCACTACGTAAGTATTGTCAGTGGACTGGCCGGTGATAGAGTCTTGGTTAAAAAATCCCGCATACATTTGCGGGATTTTTTTGCCTGCATGGTGATCAAAATTCACAATGCCCGAATTGAATAGTCGATTTTTATATGAAATCACCGCTTTTTCAGCGAAATATTTGGCGATACGCAAGGGCTATGCTATTTATAACTGACTCATTCAGGGGAAATGAAATCCACTTTTACTGGTTTGCAGACCAGAAGCTAATAATCAAGTCTCAATAATAACGGAGAATGACCATGCCAATATCGCCCGAATTAGTTGCCGAAATGCAAGTGTTGCGTATGTTTGATACCAGTACCAGCCAGTCAGGATTAAAGGTTCACTCGGATGCTTCTGCTGATATTATCGCTGCGACGCGCCGTCTTTTTGAAAAACAATTAACAACCCAAGTGGATGGCGGTTACTTAACCCCTTTAGGATATGAGTCTTCGGTGCACCTGCAACAACTGTTGCAAATACTGAACTCCAAGCCCTTGCTGTAATTTTCGTTTGTTGACCTTAAAGCAATAGTTCTATAAATCTATTTGGTGCATACAACATCCAGTGTAGATGTTGTTGCATGCTGCAAAAAAACATACAAAAAAATACCTAGTGAGAGATTAATTATGCCCGCGCCCCATATCTTTTTGGTAAGGATTCTTTTGCTTATGTTTTTTTCTTCTGCATTATCTGCGCTGGCAGAAGTAACGCGCATTCCGCTCAGCAATGGCTCTATCGCTATTGAAATTACTCCTGATATCGGCGGGCGAATTTTATCTGCGAGCCTTCTCGATCAGCCCAATTTTTTACTTGTTGGCGCTGCGGTGGTTAGCGATCCAAATCCAGTGGTGACACCTGAATCCTACAATATAGGTTATTTGGGGCATGAAACCTGGGTGGGCCCGCAGAGTCAATGGTGGGTGCATCAACTGCTCAATCCCCAGCGTGCAGCTGCAAAAGCGGTGTGGCCGCCTGATCCCTTTTTAATTCTCGCTAAAAATACGCTGCAAGAAAAAAACGCGCAGCGCGTCATTATGCGAAGCCCTAATAGCCCTATATCGGGTGTTGCGCTGCAAAAAACATTTTCGCTTATAGATGGTAAACCCAATCAAATTCGCCTGGATGTGAATGCGCAAAACATTCGCGATTCAAATGTTGCTTGGGATATTTGGTTTAATACTCGCGTACCACACACAACGAATGTATATGTGCCTATTACAAGCATGCAAGATGTGCGCATTCAACACTTTACTGATGCTACTTATGGGCCACTGGAATACACTTTCAGCGAGGGTTTTTTTGCGCTGGAAAATTTTTCACCCAGCACACACAAAGGACGTAAAGGCAAGGTTTTCATCCAGCCTGAGCAGGGATGGATGGCTGCATTTCGCGGTGAGCAATTGTTAATTATCCAGTTTGCTCTGCAACCAAAAAGTGCAATTCATCCTGAGCAAGGGCAAATTGAACTTTATCAGGAGTTTTTAACCGAAAGACCGGAAGAAGGGTTGTTGGAGCTTGAAGTACATGCACCTTACAAAACCCTCAAGCCGCGTGAATCTATGTCAGCGACTGAAGTCTGGACACTTTTACCTTATGAGAATGAACAAACACCCGCAGCGCAGCGTGCTTTTTTACGAGAGCTTTTAGAACAGTCAATTTTGTGACTTTCAATATCGAATAGGCACCGAAAAGTTTAAATAGCTGTGGTAAGCGTATTAATTGCATCTTCAATATGGCTCGTTAAGTCATTCAATAATCCAGTACAAGACTGATTCGGCTCAGTTTTGCGTGCTGCATTAACTAACGCCAGAATATGTTCTTCAGTCTTAATGCGCTGCGCTAAGGCTTCGTTTGTATAATCAGAGGAGAGGGCGGCACCTAAGTGATGTAGCATCATTTCACCTGCCTCTTTATCCGGATCGGGAACTGAGGGTAAATCCCCAAGCTCTCTTATTGCAGATGCCAAACGGTTTAAAAATAATTTCCTGCTATTGGCAATATCCAAAAAGTGTTTTGCAATGTCTGATTGTCCAACCAGTTCAGCGGCATCATGATAGTGATCAATGCTTTCGCGGCAAGCTACAAATAACTCATTGAGGGCAACTTCGGTATCTGAAAGTAAACGAAACATTCTGTGCTCCTTGGCAAACTTGAGGTGTGGTTTAAGTAGGTACTGGCCTAATCACTTCCAACGCCTGTGGGATCACTTCGAATATTGCTGGCGTTTTAGTGACGGGTTCTCCGTCGGCATGAATTTCCTTCGCATGTTTTGTTTTAACTTCAATACGTTTACCTGAAATCGTGAATGTTTTTTTCATCTGGCTGTGTTTACCGTACCGCAACAAAGGAGCTTGTGTTAATAACTCCCACAAGGTTGAGGGAGGGAGGCTATACAAGCAGAGTAATCCATCATCAATTTCAGACTTTTCATCAATCACATTTCCTCCACCGTAATAACGGCCATTACCGATTGCGAGTTGGATGGAGCGCATCTGATGTGACTTACCATTTGCAGTTATCGTCACGCGAAATGATTGATTATTTTTAAACGCTGCAAAGGCTGCTTTCAAATAACTCAACACGCCCCATTTCTTTTTAACTTCTGGTGTTAATTCATGCGTGACAGTAACGCCTAGCCCGATGTGCGCGGCATTTAAAAAATAATGCCCATTAATAACCCCCAAATTAATCTTGCTGCGGTAATTATTGAGGATGGTTTGGAATGCATCAGGTAGGTTACTGGAAATTCCCAGCGAGCGCGCCAGATCATTTGCAGTGCCCAAGGGTAATATGGCGAATGGCAACTTATGTTTGTAGAGTGCTTCAGCTGCTGAACTGACAGTGCCATCACCTCCACCGAGAATCACTAATTGTATTTGGTCGCAATGATCCTGAATTAATTGCGCAGTTTCTTTGGCACTACCAGAGTTTTTTTGAATGATAGTAATGTCTGCACTTTTGAGCAACTGCAGGCCTTCCTGCATATCAGCAGTGCCTCCGTTGCGGCTATTAGCATTCAGGATTAACAAGGCAGTATTGATAATCGTCACCTTCACGTATTCCTCGGTTGTATCATCCATTCACTAATCTATTCGTTTTTACATGACCCTTGTATTTTTTTCCGTTAGTTGGCACACCTCCGATAGCTATAAATATTCATTTTTTGGATTACGGATACGGTGTTACTGCCGGGATAGTGGTTTACTAAATGCCAGTATGGTCAATATTTGCAGTGTTTATTTGCCCGTCATTTGCCTGCAACCAACGAGCCAATAACCAGCAGCACACTGCCCAGCCGGCACCTGCGGCCCAGCCTGCGAGCACATCAGTAGGCCAGTGCACTCCCAGATATACCCTGCTTGTACCCACCAGCAAGGTGATGGTGATGCATATCATTAAAATATAGGCTTTGATGATTTTGCGACGCTGTAATTGCGCCAGAAGGGCACCGAGCGTGAGATAGGTACTTGCCGCCAGCATGGAATGGCCGCTGGGGAAGCTCGCGGTGTAGACTTGTCTGCCGTGCGGAAGCAGATCGGGGCGGTCGCGATCAATGGCTTTTTTTAGAAGATTATTAGCTCCCAGTGCGCCAAGTGTTGCGATGAGGACTACTAGTATCATGCGGGGTTTTCGGTCTAGCAAAAGATAACCAATGACGGCGATAGTGAGTAGTATTAAAACGGCATTGCCACCAAGTGCCGTAAAGTCTCGCCCAATTTCTTCCGCCCAGCCCGGGCCGATAGGGTCGCTCACATCGGCGGCATTGCGCATACTGAGTAACAGTGCGCGATCAAATTCATGCGGATGATTTTCTAGCGCGATCTCGGTCAGGGCGACAAATCCCCAAAGCGATACCAAAACGAAGAATAGGGCAATTAAAACTGCGAATTCGCGATTGCCAATCCACAGCATGAGTTTTATTAAGGGATTCTGATGCGAGATAACACCCCAAAACTTCTTATCAATATGGGTTTGCTGATGATTTTTATCCATAGGGTTTCTCGCGAAAGTAATAATTTTTTGATCTTTTACATATGTCTTGCTGAGTAGACTATCGGTTTTGAGTGTAATCAGGCAAAAAAAATGCCAGAAAAATTTTCTGGCATTTTTCTGCTAGCATCCTGATGTTCCGTTAGCAGGTTGCTACTTGAATGATTAATTTATTTTTATAGATATCCCACCTTTTGCGCGAATGGAATAATCGAATTCCCATAAGACCCACCCCAGCTATAACCCGTGCGGCGCTCTTCCGACATTTGTGTAATGTCATAGAATTTGCTGCCGTCGCGATCGCTGAAAAATCCGCGGTTGGTATTTAAATCGTAAAAGCGATACCACATTTTGCTGCCTGCTTTTTTAACGATAGGGTTTGTCGCCGCCAGCGATGAATCGTAGGTGTAGCCATCAAGATACGTATTGGGGCTATTGAACCAAGCGACTCCTGCTCGCACCGCTTTTTCAATTTCAGCAGTTTGTGGTTGGGTCATCAGGAACGCAAGCACGCCCACTGATTCACTACCACTCAGCGATTCCAATTCATAAGCGCGCGCTTTTTTCGGCAGATAATCCGTTGCACCATGTTGAGCGCACCACACAGTTAATACACCATTTTGTTTCCATTGTGCTTTGAGAATATAGGCAGTGCCTTTGCTAACCGCTGTTTTAAATTTCGCACGGTCTGCATCATTAAACACATCGGTATCAAAAGGTGCGCGCTTGTTTGCGGCAAAATCCAATACTGTCAGTGCGTAAGCCATTCCGTTATCGTTGAAGGTTGCATGGTCTGCATAGCCGCCTTTCAACGGATAAAACTGCGGTAATGCTCCTGTACTGTACTGCGAACTCACAATAAAGTTTGCTGCGCGGCGAACGGCATCGCGGTACTTAGTGTTGTTCCCGGTTTTGTAAACTTCAGCGAGATAAACCATTTCCGTAATGGTAGCCCCATTGTCGATTGTGCCACTGTCGCTACCGCCGTTACCTGCGCTTACCGAGTTGTAATCAAGATTTTTTGGCCAACCACCATTGGACTGTTGGTAGGACGCAACAATATCAGCACGCGAGGAGTTCCATTTTGTGCGAGATTTATTGAGCCAGTTAGCGGCCGGGTTACCATCTAACGTTAATATGGCACCGTTGCCTGTCGCAGGGACAGAACTACTGGCCGCGCTAGCGCTGGATTTCACTGAGGAGGCAGCACTGCTACTGCTGGCTGCACCTGCACAGGTTCCGGCTTTGGTCGATGCGCCTTCAATTTTAATTGAGTCTATATTTGCGAGGCCATCTGCAGTGAGCGCTGTAAGTTGCAAACTGTTATTGCCCTGAACCAAATCGATTTCCACGCTCGCGGTTTGCCAATCGGCCCAGCTGGCTGTGGGCGGTAATTGCACGGTGTAATTACCGTTACTGCCGCCGTTAATCACCAGCGAACCATTGCGATTGGCAGTGCCGCCATTCGCGTAGCGGAAGGTCACCGTGTGGCGGGTGCTGGTGGTTGCATTAACGGCCCACACAATCGCCGCGCCTTGCGCATTATTGGAATTGGTGTAGCCGTTTCCGGTAAATCCGGTGTTGGTACTTTCGCTCGCAATGCCGTCTACGCGACAAAAACCCGCTTGCTCTTCTTGAATCGTGAAAGTTGCGGTTG
>NZ_JBRFPI010000138.1:0-10407 GCF_053579595.1 Cellvibrio sp. | reverse complement strand
GATTAAATCCCGGCGGTGTATTAATCATCTCTGAAAAAGTCGCTTTTGATGATGAACCCCACCAACAATTGATGACCGAATTGCACCACAATTTCAAACGCGCCAACGGCTACAGTGATTTGGAAATTGCTCAGAAGCGCGCCGCGATCGAAAACTATTTAATTCCTGAAACACTCGATGCACACCGTCAACGGTTACGCCAAGCCGGCTTCAGCAGTGTTGATGTCTGGTTTCAATGTTTTAATTTTGCATCGCTGATTGCGATTAAATAGAGTACGCGAAGACTGTGACACAAATTAATTACGATCAATTACTGGATGCACTTAAAGATTCACCTCTCGCTAGATGGGCTGAACAATTGCCCGTACAAATCGCGGCTGGACTTTGTGAAAAACGCTACGGCGATTTAGGTGGCTGGAAAAAGTCACTCGCAAAACTACCCAACGTAAAAACCTCGCAAGTTGCCCTTACGGATGAAGTGCGCATCGGCCACAGCAGCGATTGCGATGAGACTACACGTGCAAAAATTCGCAGTGTATTGCAGGAATTAATTCCCTGGCGCAAAGGCCCCTACTTTGTTCATGATATCCATATCGATACTGAATGGCGCTCGGATTGGAAATGGGACCGCGTATTACCTCACCTCGCCCCGTTAAAAGACCGCTTGATCCTCGATGTGGGTTGCGGCAATGGCTATCACTGTTGGCGGATGCTAGGTGCAGGGGCAAAACGCGTGATTGGAATTGATCCATCACCGCGTTTTATTGTGCAGTTCCATATGATCAAACATTTTACCGGTGCCGATTATCCTATCGATATCCTGCCCGTCGGCATTGAAGATGTTCCGGAAAAATTGCAGGCATTCGATACGGTTTTTTCCATGGGCGTTTTTTATCACCGCCGCTCGCCGATGGATCACCTTCTCGAACTAAAAAATACCTTACGCCCCGGTGGGCAACTTGTACTTGAGACATTGGTGATTGAAGGAAAACTGGGTGATGTATTGGTGCCTGAAGACCGTTACGGCATGATGAACAACGTATGGTTTTTACCGAGTTGCGACACCATGTTGTCCTGGTTACGCAAAATGGGTTTTAGCAATCCGCGCGTGGTTGACGTGTGCCCCACAACTACTGAAGAACAGCGCGCAACAGAGTGGATGCGTTTTCACTCGCTACCGGAATTTTTACATCCGGAAGACTCATCATTAACTGCTGAGGGACATCCGGCACCCATTCGCGCCGTATTTGTTGCGGAAGCTTAACCATAAAAAAAACAAAGGGCGCTCAGTGCGCCCTTGGTATTCGATAATATTGCGGCTTAATCTTCCAACAGGGTAAGCGGTGTATCCAAACCAAATTCGACATGAATTTGTGTACACCAGCGATTCAATCTATCTGCACTTAAATTTTCCTGCTGATCTTCATCCAGCGCCAAACCGACAAACATCCCTGCACCGGGAATTTCTGCCTTTGAGGCCTCAAACTCGTAACCTTCAGTCGGCCAGTGACCAACAATTTCCGGACCTGTTTGGATAATTACATCGTGCAGCATACCCATGGCATCGAGAAAATAATCGCCATAACCAAATTGGTCACCCAAACCAAAGAGCGCCACTTGCTTGCCGGAGAAATCCACCGCTGCTATATCATCCCAAAACTCTTCCCAATCCGATTGGATTTGGCCGAAATCCCAGGTGGGAATTCCGAGGATAATTTTGTCGTAGTTGGCAAAATCCAACTGGGTTACGTCGGCGATATCACGTACATCGACGACATCAGCCCCGAAACGCTGTTGAATACGATAAGCGACACGCTCGGTATTGCCTTCGTCACTGCCAAAAAACAGACCAATCTGGGCCACGATAACCTCGGGATGCAGGAAAAATAGGGATAGGTAAAAACGGCGCGGATTTTCCCAAGATTAGCGCGCGCAAGCAAGCCCACATTTTACACCCTGAAAATAAATAACCCCGGCAAGCCGGGGTTATAGGTGAAACCAGCAGTATTCCTGGCCTGTGATTTAACTTTTAGCTGCTTCGCGTGCCTCTTTGCGTTCGGCCTTACGCTCCAAACGCTTGGTTTTCGCTTCTGCCAAGGTTTGTTTTTGCTCCTCTGTCAGCACGGCTAATAACGCTTTTTTCGCTTTAGCACCTGCTAGTGCCTGTTCAGAGTGCAACTTGCCCAAGGTATCGGCCAGCGCATTGAGCTCCGCATCATTAGCACCGCTTTCCACTGCCGTTGCTAGTGCGCTGCGCGCATCGGCAAGTTTTGTATGAAGGACATCACGTGCTGACTCATTAGCTTCACGCTGTGCTTTCAAGGTTTCTTTTTGCGCATCGGTTAGCGCCAACTCTTGGCCGAGATGCCTAAACTCACGGCCCGCAAAACCTTCATGCTCAGCCCATTTGGCCGCATGATGTTTACCCTCACAGTTTTTCCCCGCGCCACCGGCTATAGTCGGCACAGCTATACTGGCAGCACTTAACAATAACAGACCAGCTACTAATGCTTTGTTCGATTTCATATCAATATCCTCTGGATACTTTGGACTCGTTAAATAGGTCGCCTACACGCAGACTCCAGAATCAGAGTCAGTAAATTCATTATGGTGGCTATAATGTTAAGATTGGTTAATGAAAACCAAAGAATCATGACTCTCATCGGGGGCTGGTGCACACTCACCGCCTTCCATTATCGGGGACTGTAAATCGCCATGCTTAAAGTTCTTCTCATCGACGACGACAAAGAACTCAGTCAATTACTGAGCGAATACCTGCAAACGGAAGGCTTCGCTATTGATACCGCTTATGACGGCCAAACGGCGCTGGAGCTTGCACTCAAGCAACCCTATTCTGTCATTGTGTTGGATGTGATGTTGCCCATCCGCAATGGTTTTGATGTGCTGAAAAACTTACGCCAACACAGCCAAACGCCCGTGATTATGCTCACGGCCAAAGGCGATACTGTTGACCGTGTGATAGGACTGGAAATCGGTGCCGATGATTATTTATCCAAACCCTGTGACCCACGTGAATTGGTTGCGCGTATCCGCGCTATTTTGCGCCGCGCCAATCAAAAGGATGTAACGCCCAGCAGTATTGAGCGCCTTGCATCGGGTAAGTTATCCCTACATTTAGGTACACGCACAACCACTTGGGACAACAATGAAGTTCCGCTCACTGGAACTGAATTCAGCGTGCTGGAAATTCTTGTTCGTCGCGCCGGCCAAGTGATCAGCAAAGATGATATGACGGAGCAGGCGCTCAATCGCAAACTCACACCTTACGATCGCAGTATCGATGTGCATGTAAGCAATATCCGCAAAAAAATTACAGCAGCAGGCTCTTCAAAGGATTTGATTATCAACGTGCGCGGCGCTGGCTATATGCTGACCATGAATGATGATGAATCCGTAAATTAATGACCCGTCTTTATTTAAAAATCTTTTTTACCTTTTGGTTGATTACGGTGGCGATTATTATCGGCACCAATATTGTTGTGCATTGGTTTGATATGACACCGGATGGCAACTTGCAGCGCAGCAGTGAGGCAAGTGATGACGATCCAGCCAAGCGCTTACTGTTTCAAATGGTGGGCAATGCCGTTAATCGCAATACCCGACAATTGATTCAGGACTTGCGCGCAATGCCTGCTTGGTCAACGCGCTTTGTGTATGTTATCGATAAAGAAAACCGCGATCTGCTCGACCGACCGCTCCCGCCAGGTGTTATGTTTCTCGCACCGCGCCTCACCTTCAAACATCCCTTCGATAAAGTACAGGATCGCAACCGCAAACTCTTTGGCCGTTATATCACCTTGAACGATGGCAACAGCGTGAAATTAATTACGATTTCCGCTGGGCGCGATGAGGGACAGGATCGCGATATTATTTGGGAATTATTTCTCGATAATATTTGGCCGCTTTTACTCGTATCCGTTTTGGTCAGCGGCTCTGCGTGTTTTTTTCTCGCCCGCCATTTCACGCGCAGTATTAATACATTGCAAAAAGCCACACATCAAATTGCACGCGGCGATTTAAGCGTGCGTATCAGCGAGCAGTTTCGCGGTCGCAACGATGAGATCGCCGCGCTGGGGCGCGACTTTGACCACATGACGGAACGCCTCGAAAAATCCATGCAGGAACAGAAGCGCTTAATTAAAGATGTGTCACACGAATTTCGCACGCCGCTCGCTCGCTTGCAAATCGCGCTAGCGCTGGCGAGGCAGCGCAGTAATGGGATTGTTGACCATGAATTAAATCGCATTAAACAAGCGGCTGATTATCTCAACGATATCATCACCGATATTCTCACCCTGCCAGTACAAGGCCAGGACAGCTGGGTATTGGATGACGTATTGGATTTAGTGAGCCTGATGCAAACACTCATGGATGATTACCAGGCTGAAGCCTACGAAAAAAATATCAATATTCGCTTTAAATGTTCGCTGGAGGAAGCACTGGTTGCTACTCATGGCAATATGTTGGTTGGTGTGTTTGAAAACACCCTGCGCAACGCCCTGCTCTACACTCCGGAAAATTCCGAGATTTGCATTGTCCTGGCTGAAACTGGTGACGGAGAACATTATCGCGTCGACATAATGGATCAGGGGCCTGGTGTTCCTACAGATGCACTCGAGGATATCTTCCAACCTTTCTTTCGCACAGACCAAGCGCGCGCGCGCGAAAGTGGTGGTTACGGCCTGGGGCTAGCCATTGCTCAGCGCAGCATCTCTTTACACCAAGGGCGTATTTGGGCCGAAAATCGTCCTGAAGGCGGCCTCAGCTTGGGTATATTGCTACCACAAATTAAAGGGTAGGTTCTGTTTAACCCGTTCCCCCGCACCTGTACCGCCGTTTTTCTTGAATCAAATCTTGCCGACAAACTTTTGACTGGCGGCAAATTCTTTCCGCACGAGCAAAAAATCCGCGCTACTTTTTTGGCGAAAATATCTACAACTTACCTTAGAGTGTTTGCCTATCTATATGATTAATAAAGGTATTAATAAATAAAAAGTAGATGGCATGAATTTCGCTAGATGTCTGTCACAGGCGCCCGAATACACAAAAGCGGCAAGCGGGCGACGAATAACTTTTAACGTAACAGGTAAAAATTATGCGGGACATGACCATGGTGACCAATGCCCACAAGGCAAACGGCGCAAGCACTATCCCTCTTATCCCGTTGACCCCCGAGCAGGAACTCACCACCCGCATTCGCCTTGCGCAGGCGCTGCAAATGAGCCTGGACCCGGCCGAAGTGCTTAATTTGTTTTACACGCACATCCAAGCTGTTGTGAGCCTGTCCAGCGTTCTTTTCAAATTTGGTAATAGCGATAGCGATCTGAAAATTGGACGCGAATGTTTGCATCATTGCGACTATCGCCTTACAACTGATGAAGGTTATTTGGGTGAAATTATCTTTAGTCGCAATAAACGATTTGCGGAGGCTGAGCTAATTACCCTGGAGTTATTGCTTAGCACACTTATCTATCCATTGCGTAACGCAATTCGCTACCAGACAGCCATGCGCCATGCCTTGCTCGACCCCTTAACATTGCTCGGCAATCGCACTGCGCTAGATACAGCCTTGCGCCGCGAATTGCAAATGGCCGAGCGTCATCACCATGAATTATCGCTTTTAATGATAGACGTAGATTTTTTCAAAAAAATTAATGACGAATATGGCCATCACCGCGGTGATTTAGTGCTGTGTGAAATTGCTAAGGGAATCCAAGCGGCTTGTCGAGGGTCAGACATCACTTTCCGCTACGGGGGTGAAGAGTTCGTGGTGGTATTAGGCAAGACCGATGCAGAAGGTGCAAAAATTATTGCGGAGCGTATTCGCCAGCAAATTGCAGAAACTAATATCAAATACAACGGTAAAGCAATAGGTGCTACTGTGAGTATCGGCATAGCAACACGCCACAGCAAAGAAAAAGAACATATCAACGATTTATTTGAGCGCGCAGACAAAGCACTCTATATCGCTAAAAATTCAGGCAGAAATTGTGTTGTCAGCAGCGATGAAATGCACATCAATTCCTAATGGATAAATCACTCTGCAATAAAAAACCACGCTAACTCAGCGTGGTTTTTTTATTGCAAATAATTAACTTATTCCACTATAGGTGGACGTTTACGGGCTGGCACCTTCGGACGACGTGGTGCAGCGGAAGCGGCGCGCAATTTTTTATCGTGACGCTCTCGCTGCGCTGCTTCATCGCGAGTGGGTTCCATCATACGGGTATAGGTTGAGCTATCAAAACCTGCTGTCATGCACAGATCCTGAATTTCACGTTCGGTAAGATCAGTCCATTGGCCAACACGCACATGCGAAGCAATAAAAATATTGGCATAGCGAACTCGCTTCAAGCGACTCACTTTTACCCCTTGCGATTCCCACAGGCGGCGCACCTCGCGGTTGCGTCCCTCCATTACCACACAATAGAACCAGCGGTTTTTGCCTTCGCCAGCACCATCGACGATATCGGTAAAGCGCGCAACACCATCATCCAACGCTACACCTTTTAACAGGTTGGTACGCATATCATCCGTTACTTCGCCTTGGATGCGAACCAAATATTCGCGGTCAATAACGGAAGATGGATGCATTAATTTGTTAGCCAACTCACCATCGTTGGTAAACAACAGCAAACCACTGGTATTGAAATCCAAGCGGCCTACTGAAATCCAACGTTCACCTTTTAACGGCGGCAAGTGGTCATATACAGTCGGGCGGCCTTCAGGGTCAGAGCGCGAACAAATCTCTCCCTCGGGTTTGTTGTATAAAATCACCCGGCGACGCGTTAGCTCACTGCGCAATACCACCCGCTGACCGTTCACGAAAATTTTGTCTTGCGGTATGACACGATCGCCCAATTTGGCGATTTTATCATTTACTTTTACTTGGCCAGCTTCAATCGCACGTTCCATTTCGCGGCGCGAGCCAATACCTGCACGGGCAAGCACTTTTTGTAACTTTTCATCACCGGGCACTGCTACTGATGTCTTTTCATCTGCGGCTTGGGTCACTTTTGTTTTAGGTGACGCGGCAGATTTATGTGCAGGTTTTCCTGCTGTTAATTTTGCAGGGCGATCAGTTAGGTCGCGCTTGTGAGTCGCATTGGCTTTTGCTGGTTTAGCGGTCACTGCTTTTTTGTCGGCAGATTTCGCTTTTCCAGCAACTACTGGCTTCACAGCCTTGGTAGGTTTTTCAGGTTTATCCCGGTTGATTTTCTTCACCATAGGTTATTAAGCAGCTAATCGCTGCGGGGTTCTTCTTCATTGTTTATTGTCTCTGTATCTGAAGAGTCAGCAGCTGCTGCATCTTCCTCTACATAGACAAAAGCATCTTCACCATCGACAAAACCTTCTTCGTAAAAAGCGGCTTGTGTGTCCACTGGTTCGGCATCAATCTCACTGATAATTACAGGTGGATTTGCATCTGGAATTGGCGGATCTGTATCTTTCTCGCCCAAGCCTGCCTCACCTAAATCCAGCACCGGATTTAATTCATCCAGATCGCGGATTTCACTCAACGATGGTAATTCTTCCAAACTTTTTAAATTGAAATAATCCAAAAATTGGCGCGTGGTCGCAAAGAGTGATGGACGGCCGGGAACATCGCGATGCCCGACTACCTTGACCCAATCGCGCTCCAACAAGGTTTTCATAATGTGCGAGCTAACAGCGACGCCGCGGATCTCTTCGATATCACCGCGTGTAATTGGCTGGCGATAAGCAACCAAGGCCAAGGTTTCGAGCAATGCGCGCGAATATTTTTGCGGTTTTTCTTCCCACAGACGATTTACCCAGGGCGCAAGATTATCGCGCACCTGAAAGCGCCAACCAGAGGCCACTTCTTTTAATTCAAATCCGCGCTCGGCACTGGCCGCCTGAATATCAAGTAAGGCAGCGGCAATCTCATCTTTACTTGGCGCCACTTCCTCATCAAACAATTCCAGTAAACGTGAAATAGTCATCGGCTGGCCTGCTGCCAAAATCGCGCCTTCAATAATCTTGCGCAGCAGCTCTGCATCAACCGGCATTTGTGTGACGGGAACAGTTGCCGACTCTTCGGTATCAGACTCTTCGTGCAATGCACGCGACTCTTCACCGGCTTCCTCACCCACCTCAGTAGATGAATCCAGATCCTCATCAAGAGCATCTTCTGCGATATCAATTTCGTTTGTCATTGTGTTCTGGCTTTTACGTGAATAGGTGCAAAGGATTCGCTTTGAACAATTTCCACCAGCGATTCCTTAATCAATTCCATCACCGCAAGAAAGGTGACGACAACCCCAAGGCGCCCTTCTTCCGCCTTGAACAGGCTGACAAAAGGAACAAAATGTTGATGCGCCAATGTATCCAGCACCTGCGCCATACGCTCGCGCGTGGAGAGTTTTTCCTTGGAGACATGATGGCTTTCAAACATATCAGCGCGGCGCAATACTTCCGAGAGTGCCAATAATAATTCCTGCAACTCCACATCCGGATCGAGCCTCGTCAAGCTGCGGTCAGGACCTGCAGCCGTAACCGGGAACACATCGCGGGATACACGCGGTATATTGTCCAAATCAACTGCCGCCTGCTTAAACCGTTCGTATTCTTGCAAACGGCGAATGAGCGATGCTCGCGGATCTTCCTCTTCTTCATGCTCTTCCGAGGAGCGCGGCAATAGCATGCGCGATTTAATCTCGGCAAGCATAGCCGCCATCACCAAATACTCTGCCGCCAGCTCAAATTGATGCGCTTCCATCAAATCGACGTAGGCCATGTATTGGGAGGTAATTTCCGAGACATTGATGTCGAGGATGTCGATGTTCTGGCGGCGAATCAGGTACAACAACAAATCCAACGGACCTTCAAATGCCTCCAGAAATACTTCCAGTGCATCGGGCGGAATATATAAATCCTGTGGCAGCTGGGTGTAGGCCTTGCCATGAACCATGGCAAAAGGCATTTCACCTTGCTGCGGCCCTTTTTGTACATGTGCACCCGCCGGTTCCACAACTAGCTCTTCATTGGTGATTGCACCGGCTTCAGTTGTTGCCTCTGGCGATGCAACAAGATCCGAAGATGTAGAAGTGTCGAGGGTTTCGCTCACGCAAGGTAACTCACAGGTTAGTCAGTAGGATCAGCGGCCTCGTCGTAGCACCGGATAACAAGGGCGGCATTATAGCTATTTCACGAGGCGCCGGACAGCACGCAGGCTCGACAAATAACTTCTTTATAGATCAATTAGTTAGAATCAAAAGGTGAGAAGTCACCTTTCCCTTGGCGCACCAGTTGCGGCAGTGGCTCGGTAAGATCGATAACAGTGGTAGGCTCAAGTCCGCAATAACCCCCATCGATCACCAACTCTACAAAGTGCTCCAGGGTATCGCGGATATCATAGGGATCGGTCATCGGAAACTCTTCACCTGGCAACAACAGGCTGCTGGTCATCAAGGGCTCCCCCAATTCTTCCAGCAAAGCCAGCGCAATTGGATTATCCGGCACACGCAAACCAATGGTTTTGCGCTTCGGGTGCAACAAGACCCGCGGGACATCGGAAGTCGCCGACAGAATGAAAGTATAGGCACCAGGAGTATGGTTTTTAAGTAACCGATAGGCCTGATTATCAACGCGCGCATAAGTGGCGATCTCGGAAAGATCGCGGCACATAAGCGTAAAGTTATGGTTTTTATCGAGTTTGCGCAGCGTACGAATACGCTCCAGCGCATCTTTGTCGCCTATATGGCAGCCAAGAGCGTAGGCAGAATCGGTTGGATATACCACCAATCCACCTTTACGAATAATGTCAGCGGCCTGAACAATTAAACGGTGTTGCGGGTTTTCAGCATGGATTTGAAAAAACTGGGCCATTGCAATGACTCCTTACGACACTCACCCATCACGCGGAAAGACTGGGCAGAGAAAAATATTTTATTAATGTTATGGGTTATAGCCCAATAATTCCCAGACCGGCTTGGCCTGCGCTGGCAACTTGCCAAAGCTCCCCAAGTCTTGCCATGGCTGGTCAGGTAAATGGAAATCCGAGCCGCAGGATGCGTATAGTGATCGGGCATTTGCAATACGCAATAAATCCTCGGTCAAGGCGGCGGGCTGCAGCCCGCTAATCACCTCCAGCGCATCACCTCCAGCCGCTGCAAATGAATCTACCAGCGCGCACATTTTGGTGCGTGTCAGTTCATATTTGGCCGGGTGCGCCAGCACAGCTACACCACCGGCCGCATGAATCCACTCAATTACCTGACCCATCAATGGCCATTGGTATTTAACATCTGCAGGCTTACCCGCCCCCAGATATTTTTTAAAGGCCGCATTGATGTTTTTTACTGCGCCCACCGCAACCAAATATTGCGCAAAATGTGGTCGCCCCAGGGCGGCATTACCTGCTAT
>NZ_JBRFPI010000137.1:0-10481 GCF_053579595.1 Cellvibrio sp. | reverse complement strand
ATAAATAGCATCGTTGTACATTTGTTGTTCCTTTGTTGTCCCTTGCCGGATGGCGATAAATAGCAATTTAATGCAGATGTTTATGATAATTATTCGTATTTGAGGAGATTATAGGTAAGAAAATCGATATGCGAGAGATTTAGGCGACACAGGATTATTAGTGGCACTTAAAATTTCGGAGTTCGTGAAGGTTTTTTATCGATTTAAGTTGAAGGAGTAGGGCGGGTGCTGTGTGGGCTGTACAAGATTCGCGTGAAAATCTTGATACCACTCGTTTAAAGACCTCGTAAATAAACATGCGTATTGGTGCATGGTGTTGGTCTTTTCGCTGCCATCTACATATTTGTGAATCCAGTTAATTGGTTGCTGTGTCTAAGCAGGGTGTTTCACAGAAGTACACTCCAATCCTTTTCAACCTGAGGCATAACTATGGAAAAGTTGTTGTTAATCGTCACTCTGCTATTTGCTACCAATATGTCATTTGCAAGTGATACCCAATCTGCGCCGGAAGGAAGTTCTCCGTCTTCACAAACCGAGCTCTACAATGAAATTCTCAGAATGGACACGCTTTTTTTCGATGCGTTTAACCGGCGCGATTTGAAAACTACATCGAGTTTATTTGCTAAAGACCTTGAGTTTTATCACGATAAAGGCGGCTTTTCCGATTACCAGAAAAATCTGGAAAATTCCAAATCCATGTTTGCTAATAATAAAACCCTGCAGCGTGAATTGATTCGTGAGAGCTTGCAGGTTTATCCCATTAAAGATTACGGGGCATTACAAATCGGGGAGCATAGGTTTTGCAGCCTTAACAATGGCAAGCAGGATTGCGCGATTTTCAAATTTACGCATATATGGCGGAAAGTAGGTGACGGTTGGCAGCTGGCACGGGTGATAAGTTATGATCATTAAATATTGATTCTATTTATTGTTTTCGTGGGCACGGAGGGGAAAGGATGGTTCAGGTATATAAATCAAAAATCGATACATGGTTGGGTGTTGTTCTGGCTGCGGCGATTATGTTATGCACCGTTCCGTTTTTATTGTCGCTCATATCGGGAAATAGTGACGAGCTGTTGCCCAAGTTGCAGTGCTGTGAAACGTGCTGTTATTTTCATCTGTGCATCTTTAATTTTGCATAAACCTATTTTAAAAAGGTGTTCTCATGAAAGCGAATGTGCCTGCGTCAGCAGATAAGGCAAATCAATCGAATATTGGCGAGACGCAGTTGAGACCATTATTGGATTCCTCTTTTGAGAATGCACGTTCGGATGCAGCGGTTCAGCTGAAGTTGCAGTCAGTTATGAATGCAAGTCCACGTGTGAAACAAATGCAGGCAGCAAAAACCGTAATGGACAATAGTGCGCGGGCGAATGTATACCAAAAGGCTGTAGCTATGATGGCTTCCAAGTCTACGCAACATGTAGGGCCCAAAGAGCAACAACCTTATCCGAAAAATCCTGCACAACTTAATGCTGATCAGGCCTCTGTGCCTAACCGCACTGGCTTGCCAGATAACTTAAAAAGCGGAATCGAAAACCTTTCAGGCATGAGCATGGATCACGTTAAGGTGCATTACAACTCATCGCAACCAGCTCAATTAAATGCCCATGCTTTTGCACAGGGTAGTGATATCCATGTGGCCCCAGGTCAGGAACAACATTTGCCGCATGAGGCATGGCATGTCGTCCAGCAGGCGCAGGGTAGGGTAAAACCTACTATGCAAATGAAAGAGGGTGTGCAGGTTAATGATGATGAGGGTTTGGAGCATGAGGCAGACGTTATGGGTGCTAAAGCAATCTCAATGCATGCACAAACCTTGCAGGCAAAATCTATCGACACCGCGTCGCATGCGAATAGTGTGGTGCAACATTATTTCACCGCGAAAGGTGATAAAGCGAAAAAAGTTCGCCAATGGGTGAGTGCAACTAAAAAACAATTGGAGGCAGAAGGGGAAGATTTACTGCTGAAGTTTTTTACTGACCATGCGAAATCTAATGTTGAAGTTGAATGGGATAACGTTCGCGAAACCTACGCCGAAACCAAATTAAAATTAAGGCTAAAGCTGGACGATGAAACAGATGCACCGCTTACGCTGATGGATGAACAATACCCAACCGAAAAATTAGCTGGTGCTAAATCGGCAGACGGATATAACAGATTGGCGGCTTGGGATATAGCAGATAGGGGCGTGCTGGATCCTGCTACCCATACCGAATTAGCACACGTATCAAAAAAAGGCGATTGGATGACGAAACGTGTAGATACAACCTACGGCTCCAGTAAAGGTGAGCTTGGGCAGGGGTTTTATACGGTCACAGGTCATGAGGACGGTGCGGCCGAAGGTATTCGAAATGAGTTCGGAGAGAAAGGTAAAGAACCTCGTGACGAATTGAAATTTCGTATTGCCAATGTGGAGCTGATCGAAATGGTTAACGGAGACGAGCAGCTGGGCGCTTTTTTAATTTATATATTGCAGCATTCTTCAGGGTATCCCAGAGGGGTAGATAAAGATGCTTCAATCAGCGCGATAAATAAAATGGGGAAGGTTCTGATTTTTCCTGATCATACGACCAAGGTGGATATAGATGAGGAAGGAACGAAGTATAGTTACGAAACTTTCAGGGAAGCTAATGGTGCACCTGGCACCCATGCGTTAATTATTGGGCCACAAGCGCGTGAAAGTTTGAAAGGTATTCGGCAAATTTGTGCCCGTGGTTATCTGGGAGACAAAATCATTAATGAAGCCCCTCGCTCTGAAAAACGGTTAGGGCCCAGGCCAGGTTAGATTTTTAGCAAAAGGTGTTTACGGCGCATGATTTTATCTGTGATGGTTCAATATTGGTTGTGACTGTAGTATAAATTGGTCACTTTTTGTTAATATTGGCACTTGCCGGTAAACTAGCGCCTATGAATACACCCAATGAAATTCTTGCCCCCGCACGCGGCCCGGCAGACCACGATGTTCGTAACCAAATCGTTGCTGCCGCTACCGAGCACTTCAGTCTCTATGGCTATGGAAAGACCACTGTGTCTGACCTTGCTAAAGCTATTGGCTTTTCCAAGGCCTACATCTACAAGTTCTTCGAGTCTAAACAAGCGATTGGGGAAATGATTTGCTCCAATTGTTTGCATGATATTGAAACAGAAATTCGCGCTGCGGTTAACGAAGCTGAACACCCACCAGAAAAGCTGCGAAAATTGTTCAAATCCACCGTAACTGCGAGTCTTCGCCTGTTTTCTGATGATCGCAAGCTTTACGAAATTGCTGCCTCTGCCGCTACGGAACAATGGCAGGCGACCCGCGATTACGAGATCCGTATTAAAGCGCTGCTGCAGGATATTGTGTTAGAGGGGCGCCAGTCGGGGGAATTTGAGCGCAAAACACCTATTGATGAAACCGTAATGGCCATCTATCTGGTGCTTCGCCCTTACCTCAATCCCTTGTTACTGCAGCACCATTTTGATCATACCGATGTGGCTCCGGCGCTCCTTTCCAGCCTGGTGTTAAGAAGTCTATCGCCTTAAACATCGTCACCATTTTGGTTGTGACTATTGACTAAATTGGTCACAAGAATAAGAATGAAAGCCTCTTCATTTCATCAAGGGGCTTTTCATGCGTCGGCTTATTGTTTTATCCGCTGTTCTTCTCGCTTCTCTGTGCCTGCTGGCGGGTTGCGGCGAGAAACCGCCATCTGATCCCCGCATTGATACACCGCTTGTCCGTGTGATTAACGTGCAAGAAGCCGGTTCTGCTTCGCGTTCATTTTCCGGTGTGGTGGCCGCACGAGTACAAAGTGACCTGGGCTTTCGTGTGTCAGGAAAAGTGCTGGAGCGTTTGGTGGATACAGGCCAAACCGTTAAAAAAGGCCAACCTCTGCTGCGTATCGATCCTGTTGATCTGAAGCTCACCGCCGCGGCGCAACAAGAGGCGGTAGTAGCGGCGAGAGCGCTGGCAAAGCAGGCCGTCGAGGATGAAATCCGCTCCCGAACCTTGCGTGATCTGGGCGCAATTTCGGCCTCGGCCTATGACCAGGCTAAAGCAACGGCCGATACGGCTAACGCCAATCTGAGTGCAGCCATCGCCCAAGCCAGGGTATCCCTCAATGCGACCGAATACGCCGAGCTAGTTGCTGACGCCGACGGGCTGGTGATGGAGACTCTGGCCGAGCCTGGCCAAGTGGTCAGTGCGGGTCAAATCGTGGTTCGCCTGGCACATGCCGGGCCGCGCGAAGCTATCGTTCAATTGCCGGAAACCCTGAGGCCTGCCATAGGGTCCAGTGGGCAAGCCACATTGTTTGGCAAAGAAAATATTGCAATTCCTTCCAGGCTACGTCAATTGTCAGACACCACCGATCGGGTGACGCGCACCTTTGAAGCGCGTTATGTGTTGGAAGGCGATATGGCAAAAGCCCCGTTGGGCACTACAGTGACTATCAAGATTGCAGATGAGCAGTTATCAGCGAGCAAGAGCGCGCAGGTGCCAATTGGAGCCCTGTTTGATGCAGGCAAGGGTCCTGGAGTCTGGGTGATTAATGACAACAAAGTCAGCTCGCGCCCGCTCCCGATCCAACACCCCAATGATGAAAATGCGGTTATTAACAGCAACCTGCAACACCATGATCGAATCGTCGCACTCGGCGCGCATTTGCTACGCGATGGCATGCAGGTTCGTGTCGCCAATTCAGTAGCGCATGTGGCTGAAGGAGCGTCGCTATGAGCGAAAGCCGTTTTAATTTTTCGGCGTTAGCCGTGCGCGATCGATCAATCACTTTATTTCTTATCCTGCTGATTTCACTCGCCGGACTCATTTCGTTTTTCAAATTGGGCAGGGCGGAAGATCCTGCATTCACCATTAAGGTAATGACGATTATTACCGCGTGGCCAGGCGCAACCGCGCAAGAAATGCAGGATCAGGTTGCCGAGAAAATCGAAAAACGCATGCAAGAATTGCGTTGGTATGATCGCACCGAAACTTACACCAAACCGGGTTTGGCATTCACGGTGTTAACCCTGCTCGACAGCACCCCGCCGGCCGAGGTACAGGAGCAGTTTTATCAAGCGCGCAAAAAAGTCAGCGATGAAGCGATCAACCTGCCGCCCGGTGTTATTGGCCCAATGGTTAACGATGAGTATGCCGATGTGACCTTTGCGTTGTACGCTCTCAAAGCCAAAGGCGAACCGCAGCGGTTACTGGTGCGCGATGCAGAAATGTTGCGCCAACGATTGTTGCATGTGCCCGGCGTGAAAAAAGTGAACGTCGTCGGGGAACAGCCGGAGCGAATTTATGTCGAGTTTTCACAGGAGCGGCTGGCCACGCTTGGTGTGAGTCCGCAAGCGATTTTTGCAGCGCTCAATAACCAGAATTTGCTCACGCCGGCAGGTTCTATCGAAACAAACGGGCCGCAGGTTTTTATTCGCGTGGATGGTGCGTTTAGCGAGCTGCAAAAAATTCGTGATACGCCCATCGTGATACAAAACCGCACCTTGAAGCTGTCAGATATCGCCGAGGTGAAGCGCGGTTATGAAGATCCCGCTACATTTTTGGTGCGCAATGGTGGTGAGCCTGCGTTGTTGCTCGGCATTATTATGAAGGAAGGCTGGAATGGACTCGACCTTGGAAAAGCCTTGGAAGAAAAGGTGAAAGCGATGAATGCCGAGATGCCCTTAGGCATGAGCTTGACCAGCGTCACCAATCAGGCGGTTAACATCAGCGCATCGGTTGATGAATTTATGATGAAATTTTTCGCCGCCTTACTAGTGGTAATGCTGGTGAGTTTTTTGAGCATGGGTTGGCGTGCAGGAATTGTTGTGGCTGCCGCTGTTCCGCTAACGCTGGCGCTGGTATTTATCGTGATGGCGATGACTGGAAAAAATTTCGATCGCATAACACTTGGCTCGCTTATTCTCGCGCTGGGTTTATTGGTTGATGACGCCATCATCGCCACCGAAATGATGGTGGTAAAAATCGAAGAAGGTTTGAGCCGCGTTGCGGCCGCCGCTTATGCTTGGAGCCACACCGCTGCGCCCATGTTGTCGGGCACCTTGGTGACAGCGGTTGGTTTTATGCCCAACGGTTTTGCGCGCTCATCCGCAGGTGAATACACCAGCAATATGTTCTGGATTGTTGGCATAGCGCTGATTGCATCCTGGATTGTGGCGGTGATTTTTACGCCCTACCTCGGTGTGAAATTATTATCCGGTATTAAAAAAATCGAGGGCGGTCATGATGCACTTTACAATACGCCGCGCTATCACCAGATGCGTCAACTGCTCGCGCGCATCATTGCGCGCAAAGGTCAGATTGCTTTAGGTGTAATCGGATTATTTGTGGTCGCCGTGTTGGGAATGGGTATTGTCAAAAAGCAATTTTTCCCTGTCTCTGATCGGCCTGAAGTCTTGGTAGAAGTGCAAATGCCATACGGCACTGCCATCACCCAAACCAGTGCGGCAGCTGCAGAAGTAGAAGCCTGGTTGGCCAAGCAAAAAGAAGCGCACATTGTGACCGCCTACATCGGTCAGGGGGCGCCGCGTTTTTATTTTTCAATGGGACCAGAGCTGCCTGATGCATCATTTGCAAAAATTGTTGTCCGTACCAATAGCGAACATGAACGCGAAGCATTAAAACTCCGTTTGCGTAAAGCCGTTACTGATGGCCTGGCTCCGCAAGCGCGCGTTCGCGTTACGCAGTTAGTGTTTGGGCCTTACTCGCCATTCCCGGTCGCGTATCGTGTTAGTGGGCCTGACCCTGAAAAATTGCGTGTGATTGCCGCCGATGTACAGCGTGTGATGAACGAAAGCCCAATGATGCGCACGGTAAATAGCGATTGGGGTTCGCGCACCCCGACGCAGCATTTCGTATTAAATCAGGATCGCTTGCAGGCAATGGGTTTGACTTCAACGGATGTTGCGCAACAACTGCAATTTCTGTTGACGGGTGTACCTGTGACAGTAGTGCGCGAAGATATTCGCACGGTGCAAGTGATTGCGCGTTCTGCTGGCGATACGCGGCTCGATCCCAGTCGCATTGCGGACTTCACTTTGGCGGGCGCAAATGGCCAGCGCATTCCATTATCGCAATTGGGCGAATTTGAGGTGCGCGCTGAAGAGCCCATTATTCGTCGTCGCGACCGCGTGCCGACAATTACTGTGCGCGGCGATATCGACGAAGCATTACAACCGCCCGATGTGTCGGCTGTTATCACCAAACAATTGCAACCAATCATCGAAAAATTGCCGGAAGGCTATCGAATTGTAGAGGCCGGTTCGATTGAAGAATCAGGTAAGGCATCAACGGCGATGCTGCCGCTGTTTCCCATCATGATTGCCATTACCTTGCTGATTATTATTTTCCAAGTGCGCTCAATCTCCGCAATGATCATGGTGTTTTTGACCAGCCCGCTCGGGTTGATTGGAGTGGTGCCCACCTTAATTATTTTTCAACAGCCGTTCGGTATTAATGCGTTGGTGGGTTTGATTGCTTTGTCAGGAATTTTAATGCGCAACACGCTGATTTTGATCGGGCAAATTGAACATAACAAACAAGCAGGTTTAGATCCGTTCAGCGCTGTTGTGGAAGCAACTGTACAGCGCGCGCGCCCTGTTATTTTGACTGCGCTGGCTGCCATTTTTGCTTTCATCCCGCTAACACAGTCAGTGTTTTGGGGCGCGCTTGCTTACACACTGATAGGCGGCACGCTTGCAGGCACTGTGCTTACGCTGATGTTCCTGCCAGCTATGTACGCAATCTGGTTCAAGATCAAACCAGATGATGGAATTTTATCGTCTTAATTTCTGCAATAAGTCATTACCAACCTATTTGCTGGATTGGCAAATCATGGCGAGTGAAGGCTGCACCCTACAAATGTTTTATTCGGCAAAGGTCTGCCAATGATGGTGAGAGTTTTGCCTGTGGGCTAATGAGTTTCAAAGTGGGATTGTTGGTAAACGGTGCATTGGCATTGATCGAGTTTGATGGCGCACGAAATGGCGACGTTGCGAGTGAGCAATAAAGCTAACCGGACGATCAATGTGCCGCGTCTTGTAAGATATATCTCACACGAAATATGTCCTTCGCCCACTGGTCGCTTGACCCAACAATTACTTAAACTCTCTAGCCATTAGAGGTTGAACTTGCTTGTATGTTTGGACAAACGTCAGCGAAAGATAATTCTCTGGGAGGAGATATGGGATTCTTAGTGGTAGTGATAATGTTATTGGTGCTCTGGCAACTAGCTTCTGCTGCTTCTGACAAGTAAAGCGTTATTCCCTCTCATACCAATTAAAGGCGGCCAAAAAAAGCCGCTTTTAATTTTTCTACATCCGCATCTGATGTTTCAATTGCAAATCAATCCTGTCAATCACATGCGCAATAGAATTAATCGCCTTCGGCGGTAGTTTTATCCTGTCCCGAACGTCATCAAACAATACCTCCAGTAAACATGTCTGGCACGGCAACTGATAAACCCCATAGGCATCTATCGCTGCAAAAACGTTGCTTTAAAACTGGAGTTTATGTGGCACACGAGAGTGGTGAAATAATATCTGGCCACCAGATGTTAGTTGTCTACTGCATGCGGATTGTTGTTCAACCACAAACCTATGATTTGACGATTCAGCTCGAGGTCTTGAATTGCAAGACGGTAGTAATTTGTTAGTCGTTGTTTCCCAAAAAGATGGCGGCAACGATTTGGAGTATTATCAGCCCGCGCTCAATAATTCTTGGCCAAATCTTGAGAGAGGTTTTTTTGTGGTTTTTGCGGCTCATACTTTGCTTTCAGTAAGTTCGAGGCGAATAGTGGGGATGGTTGGTGTGCCTAAAAAAAATCGCGGCAAAACGCCGCGACTGACCTATTGCAGATACTAATAAAGAGGGTGATTTACTATTCATCCATATCAAAACATACAGATGTTTAGTCATTTGCGACTTTTAATTAGAGAAACGTGAACCGGAGTGACATTTTTATTGTGATTATTACGCTGAATGACACGCCGTTTTTGTACTGACCGAAGTAACCATTGACGTTTTAGCTGCTCAGCGTCTTAGCTGAATATTGGGTTCCATGTCCAGATTGCCGTCATCATCCAATAATGCATAAAGTCCCGAGGCGGGATTCTCAATCATGACAACCGGAATACCAAAGAGTGGGCGCCGGATAAACCAAATGTGCCAGCCGAAAAACGCCAAGCTTTCAATCGATTCCCGTTGTTTTTTAGTGAGCGCGCGTTCCATATCGATGGCATCGGCATTCTGCCGATTCCTGATCACTATTCGCCGAAACTCGGGGGGTGGAAGCGGCTCTCTCGCAAGCTGCGATACTCGCTCCGCCAAACTTGGCCTGTCTTCATCTTCATCTTCATCTTCGTCTCGCTTAACGCTGGTATGGTCGATGGTACTCATGCTTATCTCCGCAATCTATTTTTGATAACTATTTCTCACATAAATCGATACCCTCATCACAAATTCTCATTCTTATTTTGAAAAATGTAAATTATCTCGACACATAAAATCCAGCGAAAAACATATAAATAGTGTTTTTGTCGTTGAATTCATTGTTTTGGTTTTTTTTGTGTAGCTTTATGTGCCAGCAAGGAGGGCCGGAGAGGGCAGGAGTGACAAATTAACCCGGGCAGGCGTGTCGCCCACCCTGAGTTGTCGCAATGTTTTTTATCGCCAAGGTACAGCGCGCGGCATCAAGTTGTATGACGGTATTGATGTGGTAATCGTTGCCGCCCAGGAAGATGGTGATGACGATCGTGAGTCTTAAACATCCATTTAATAGATCTTTGAGCCAGTTTTTGGGGGGAGTTTTTTTGCGATTTTTGCGGCTCATACCGTACCTCCGATGTGTTCGAGGCGGGTGGATGTGGTTACTTTTGGGTTGCCAAAGATTTGGTTGATTCTTAAAAAACCGGTTTGTTGGAAGTTGTTCATAGTTATCTATTCCATTGTTGTTAATCACAAGGAAAAGATTAAAAGTTTTTTCTGTGTTCGCGTTGGCTAGCCAATGGCCAGCCAGAAAATCCTCAAATTTGTTTATTTATTTCGTCAATGCCGGCAGTGATAACTTTATTTAAGTTACTAAGTCCCTTGTGCTTCTCTTTAAAATCTCCGCCTAACACGCTATTTGCTTTCGACTGTACGAGGTCGGCTATAGCTTGTGAATTTAATTGTCCTTCATGTTTTTTATAGCTTTCATTTTGTTCTGCAATTAATACGGCCATTAATCCAACTGCTTCCAAAAAACTATTATTAGAAATGCCTTTGAAAATTTTAGTTTGTTTTTCTTGACACTGGTCACTAGAGTTCTTGAAGTTTTCCTCAAATTCCGTTAGCTCGTCTATTTTTACAAAAATGTCTTCAATTGATGGGTAAAAATCGCCTCCGAAGAAGCTACTCGTTCTGGGAATGGGCATAACAACTTCGTATATATTGCCGTTTTTGTCTTTGACTAAAGTGCTATCAATAGTTGAATTATTTG